>JBEPXQ010000029.1:0-10441 GCA_041641835.1 Bacteroidales bacterium | reverse complement strand
GGATTGCACTGGAATATAAAAGGGAAACAATTTTTCGTACTACATGAAAAATTTGAAGAGCTATATGATGATCTTTTCGAAAAGATTGATGATATAGCCGAGCGTATCCTGACCATAGGCGAAGCTCCTGTGCATACATATTCCGACTATATTGAAATGGCCGACATTAAGGAGGCTAAAAATATCTCGGATGCTGAAGGCAGCATGAAGGTAGTGCTTGATAATATGAAGCATGTGCTGAACAGGCAGCGCGAAATACTGGCTGCAGCAGACGAAGCAGGCGACCAGGGAACCAATGACCTTATGGCCGGCTTTATCGCTGAGCAGGAAAAACTGGTATGGATGTTTGTAAGCATGATGGAATAGTAATAACGCGATAGTATAAATAATCAACCGCTGCAGTGATCTGTAGCGGTTTTTCTGTGCCTGCATTTTCATGCTTCAACTTAGCAAAAAAAAACGGCTTCCTGTCAACAGAAGCCGCCAAATTGAATTATGCAATAGGAATAGTTTTATCCTCCGAAATCATCAAGGTCGATATTTTCTTCCGGTACACCAAGTTCATCCAGCATTTTCAGCACAGCTTCATTCATAACCGGAGGGCCGCAAAGGTAATATTCAACTTCTTCCGGCTCCTCGTGCTTGCTCAGGTATTCATCCAGCACAACCTGGTGAATAAATCCTGTGTAACCTTCCCAGTTGTCTTCGGGCAGAGGGTCTGACAAAGCTACGTTGAAATCAAAATTTGGATTATTCTTTTCAATCTCCTCGAATTCATCTTCGTAGAAAATCTCGCGTTTTGATCTTGCTCCATACCAGTATGAAACTTTCCTGTTGGTTCCCATGGTTTTAAAGAGGTGGAAGATATGGGAGCGGAGTGGGGCCATTCCGGCACCACCGCCAATATACACCATTTCGCGGTCGGTATCCTTGATGAAAAACTCACCATAAGGGCCCGAAACGGTTACCTTATCGCCTGGTTTCTTAGCGAAAATCCAGGAGGAAGCAATTCCGGGAGGTACGTTCATGAAACGGTTCTTTTCGCGATCCCACGGTGGTGTGGCAATCCTGATATTCAGCTTAACGATGTTCCCCTCGGCAGGATAATTGGCCATGGAATAGGCTCTGTAAATCTCTTCGGAGTTTTTCACCTTAAGGTCGAACAGGTTGGAGCTTTCCCAGTCCTCACGATATTCTTCTTCAATTTCTATATCCTCAGCAAAATCAAGCTCGTATTTCGGGATATCAATCTGAATATAACCTCCTGATTTAAAATCGAGGGTTTCACCTTCGGGAAGCTTCACCACGAATTCCTTGATGAAAGTAGCTACGTTATTATTGGAAACCACTTCACATTCCCACTTCTGAATACCAAAGATCTCTTCCGGGATAGCAATATCAAGGTTATCTTTCACCTTTACCTGGCAACTCAGCCTCCAGTCGTTCTGCTGTTCTTTACGGCTGAAGAAGCCTTTTTCTGTTGGCAGGATATCTCCGGCACCTTCATGTACCTGGCAGCTACAGGTTCCGCAGGTGCCCTGCCCGCCACAGGCCGAAGGAAGGTAAATTTCATTATTGGTTAGGGTAGTTAGCAGGGTATCTCCCGGCTTAACTGTAATTTCCTTTTCCTTGTTGATTTTCAGCTGTACCTCACCCTGGGGGGTCAGCTTTTTCTTGGCATACAAAAGAATAGTTACCAGCAGCAGGATCACAAATAGAAAAACTGCTACACTGGACAGTATGATAGTTGTTATGGATGCATCAAGCAATATCATAATTCTGAATTTTAAATTTTAAACTTCAATACCCATAAATGCCATAAAAGCAATACCCATTAATCCTGTAATGATGAAAGTAATCCCCAGTCCGCGCAATGGAGCGGGCACGTTGGAATACCTTATCTTTTCACGGATAGCGGCTATGGCAACGATTGCCAGAAACCAGCCCACACCCGAACCAAGTCCGAATGAAGTGGCTTCAGCTATATTGTTATATTCCCTTTCCTGCATAAACAGTGATCCACCAAGGATAGCGCAGTTTACAGCTATGAGGGGAAGAAATATTCCCAGGTTGGCATAGAGCGTGGGAGAGAACTTTTCAATAACCATCTCCACCAGCTGCACCATGGAAGCAATTACGGCTATAAACATGATGAAGGAAAGAAAGCTGAGGTCAATATCAGCAAACTGAGGGCCGAGCCAGCTCAATGCTCCGTCAGCCAGTAGAAATTCATTGATCAGGTAATCAACCGGAACGGTTATTCCCAGCACGAATATTACCGCCAACCCCAACCCTGTGGAGGTTTCCACGGTTTTGGATACAGCCAGATAAGAACACATGCCCAGGAAATAAGCAAAGATCATGTTCTCGATGAAAACTGCTTTGATAAATATGTTGAATAATTCTAAGTCCATGACAATTAATCTTGACGGTTAATACTAGGTTATATCAATCAATTCAGGATGTCGCGAGCGCTGAACCCAGATGATAATGCCCACCACGAACAAGGCTGCCGGGGGCAGGATCATCAGGCCGTTATCCTCGTATCCGATCTGATAAAGTCCGATCATTTCAAAAACCGGGTATCCGAATATTTCACCTGAGCCGAAAAGCTCACGGAAAAACCCAACCACGATGAGTATCCAACCATAGCCGGCTGCATTTCCTATGCCATCAAGGAAAGATGGCCAGGGCTTGTTGCTGGATGCGAATGCCTCCAGACGACCCATGATGATACAGTTGGTGATGATAAGGCCCACAAACACCGAAAGCTGTTTGCTTACATCATAAAGAAAGGCTTCCAGAATTTCATCTGTCAGTACTACCAGCGATGCAATTACTGTAAGCATGACGATTATCCGGATTCTTGGTGGTATTAGTTTTCTGATCAACGAGATGATCACATTGGATATACCCATGATTGCCACCACGCTGATAGCCATTACCAACGAAGGCTCAAGCTTTACTGTGATCGCCAGGGCCGAACAAATTCCCAGCACCTGAACCGTGATGGGGTTGTTCTTAACCATCGGATCCGACAGCAGCTTCTTGTTCTTCGTTGAAAACAAAGGCTCTTTTTCTTTGTGCTCAGCCATATTTATTTATGTTTTTTAATATACGGAACATAATTCTTTATACAATACTCGATCATATCATCCACACCATTACTGGTGATGGTACCTCCTGAGATGGCATCCACGCCATGCTCTTTGGGGATGTTACTGTTATCAACACCACCTTTCACCACTTCAACCGAAACAAATTCTCCCTGTTCATTGAAAATTTCTTTTCCTATAAACTGATCCTCAAAAGATGAGGTGTTGATTTCTGCCCCAAGTCCGGGTGTTTCACCTTTATGGTCGAAACTTGCACCTTTGATGGTGTTAAGGTCTGACTGCAGGGCTATGTTTCCCCAAACCGGTCCCCACAGGCCTTTCCCTCTAACAGGGATAATAAACAGCGAATCATTGTTGGCTCCCTTTAACACAAACATTGGCAGGTGTGGTTGTTCCTTCAAATTACCGTTGTCATATCTTTTCAGCCTGTCAAGCAGTTTTTTCATGTCGATGCTGAAGGCTCTTTCTTCGGCTTCTTCTTCTCCCTTGTATGTACTGATGACGTTTCCATCCATGTCAATAATGAATTCGGCCAGCAGTTGCTGGTTGTACCTGTCAATGGCCTGGTCGCGTTCTACAGCTATGCCTGCAGAGCTCAGAATAGCCTGCATCTTTTCAGCTTTTCTATTAGCTTCCTGTAATGGTTTCAGAAAAGTTGCCACTGCCGTAAGTATGGCGGCAACCAGGATTACCATTATAGTGGCAAAACGAAATATGTATGAATTTGACATTTTTCTTTATTTTACTGATTATGCAGTTTTTAATTTTGCCCGCTTCATGCGTTTTTTCACATTGGCACGGATAATATAATGATCTATCAATGGTGCCATCACGTTCATAAACAAAATAGCAAGCATGATTCCTTCGGGATAGGCGGGGTTGAATACCCTGATGAGTACACCCAGTAATCCCACCAGGAATCCGTATATGTATTTTCCCCTGTTGGTTTGTGTAGCCGTTACCGGATCAGTAGCCATAAAGACAACCCCAAAGGCAAACCCACCCATTACCAGGTGGTAGTGTGCAGGGAGCATCATGAATTCATTGGCTCCCCATAGGTTAAAGAGCAGCCCCATGCCGTATCCGCCTATCAGTGCTGACAACATTATTTTCCAGCTTCCCACTCCTGTAAACAGCAGTATAACCGCGCCTATCAAGATAGCCAGGGTAGAGGTTTCACCAATTGAACCCGGTATAAAACCGTAGAACATGTCCCAGAAACCAGCAACAGCCTCCGTGCCGTTAGTTGCTGCTTCGGCCAGCGGGGTAGCGCCCGAATAGGTATCAGCCTTTTCGGCTATCCACACCTTATCACCTGACATAAAAGCCGGATAGGCAAAAAACAGGAAGGCACGTGCTGTAAGTGCTGGGTTGAGAATGTTCATGCCGGTGCCGCCAAATACTTCCTTTCCTATCAAAACGGCAAAGGCAGTTGCCAAAGCCACCATCCAGAGCGGGATCGTGGGCGGTACTATCAATGGAATGAGCATTCCTGTTACCAGAAAACCTTCATTGATTTCATGGCCACGAATCTGAGCAAAAATGAATTCTATTGCCAATCCGGTTACATATGATACCACAATAATTGGCAATACCTTGACCAAGCCATATCCCACCATTGGCCAGAAATCGGGCTCCATTCCTGTTGAAATGTAGTGCTGGTAGCCCACATTCCATATTCCAAACAAAAGAGCGGGAATCATGGCCATCACCACCAGCGACATGCTGCGCTTCATGTCAACCGCATCGCGTATATGACTTCCCTTTCTTGTAACCGTATTGGGCACAAAAAGAAAGGTTTCAAAGCCTTCAAAGGTTGAATGGAGCTTTTCAAACTTTCCTCCCTCTTCAAAATGTGGCTTAATCTTATCTATATATTTCCTTAAAGCTTTCATTGATCAGCTTTTTGTTGTTTTTATATGATTCTACATGAGTTCTTTCCGGGCACTTTCAAGTCCTTCATGAACGATCTGTTGAATATCGTTTTTTGAGGTATCGATGAATTCACACAGGGCAAAATCTTCCGGGGCCACTTCGTAAATTCCCAGCTTCTCCATTTCTTCAATGTCATCAATCATTATGGATTTAATTAGCTGAAGCGGATAAATATCCATGGGAAATACCTGCTCAAACTTTCCTGTCATTACAAATGCCCGTGGCCCCCCCTTCAGGTTTGTATCTATTCTGAATTTCTTTTTAGGCATCATCCATGAAAAGAAAGAATGATGAAAACTGAATTTATTAAAACCAGGGCTTGCCCAACCAAAAAACTCATAATAATCTCCCTCAGGAATTACTGTTACCTGGTGGTCGTAATAGCCGATATAACCTTTACTGTATATCTTATCACCGGTAAGCGGATTGCCACTGATGTATCGTACGTGCTCATTGGTAAGATTATCTCTTACCATATGCTCGATGGAAGCTCCTGAAACAGCCTTGTAATATTTTGGTTTCTTTACTTCGGACCCGGTGAGCGCGATCATTTTTGTAGCATCATATTTCCCTGTTAAAAAGAGCCGGCCTATGAGGATTACATCCTGTACACCCACATGCCATACAACTTCGCCACGGTTTACCGGATCAATCTTATTCATTTGAACTCCCACTGTACCTGCAGGATGCGGTCCGGAAAATTCATTGATCTGAACATTTTTGGAATTGGTGAACACACCTGAATTTTTTTCTGCACCATTAATATTAAGGTGCACGGTTCCTTCGGTGAGTTTGCTCAGGGCATTCAACCCGGTTTGAAATTCTTCACCTTTACCATGAGCAATAAAGCTAAGGTCAGGAGCCAGTGGAGCCGAATCGAAACCGGAAACAAAAATGGATTTTGGTTTATCTTCAGGCCTGGCGATTACTTCAAACGGACGGCGACGGATAGCAGGCCACAAACCACTGTTTAGCAATTGCTCCTTCACCTCTTCCGGGCTTAGCCCCAGCGGATCAGCCGTTTTAAATTCTTCATAGCTGGACTGCCCATCTGGCTTGATGACGATTTCCTCAATTACCCGTTTTCTTCCTCTGTTAATTGCCTCGATCGTTCCGCTGATAGGAGAAGTGAACTTCACTTTTTCATTATACTTGTCGTAAAAAACGGCTGTGCCGGCCTTTACGCTGCCTCCTTCTTTCAACAGCAATTTGGGGAAGACCCCGGTGAAATTGGTGGGCCTGATAGCATAATCTGACGACTCAAGCGTAGATATGGTCTTTTCGGCCTCTCCTTTCAGCGGGATATCAAGCCCGCGTTTGATTTTTACTACCTTTCCCATAACCAAAGGTTATCTGTATTCTGGTTTAAATAATGCAAAACTATAACAAAGAATTCTGTGAAAAGTTTCACAATCTGTAAAGGTACAAAAGTACACAGAGCTTTACTAATGTACAGTATAAATTTTAAACCCGGCAACGGAATGGTTCATAAGCGTTTTAAAAAAATGTTCTATGCAGCAGGCTGTTTAAAAGACTTTTGCTACCTTTACAAAATCTAAATAAAGATAATAAATGAATGCAAATTCAGGACTAAATAATTGAATATGAGTTATAGCAAGGAACAGGTGCTGGATGCATTGCGCAAGGTAACGCATCCGGAAAAGAAGAAAAACATCGTTGAACTGGAAATGATCAACGACCTTGAAGTGAACGGCAAAGAAATTTATTTTTCAATGATCTTTGATAAATCCAATGATCCTTTTATTAAATCCTTGAAAAAGGCGAGTGTGAAAAGTATAAAGGACCATATTGGAGAAGAAGCCGAAATTGAAGGTAATATTAATGTGCTGGCCCGCGAGAAAGGTGAAACTGCACAAGCGCAGGAAAAACAGGAGCAACAGGATATTTCCCTGCCCGGCGTGAAAAATATTATAGCGGTAACTTCAGGTAAAGGTGGTGTTGGAAAGTCGATGGTAGCGTCTAATTTGGCCGTCAGCCTGGCACAAACGGGTGCAAAAGTGGCCCTGGTGGATGCTGATATCTATGGGCCTTCGGTGCCGAAAATGTTTGGAGTGGAAAATGAAAAACCTCAGGGAACTCAGGTAAACGGAAAAACCAGAGTGCTCCCCCTGGAAAAGTACGGAATTAAACTGCTTTCCATCGGATTCTTCGTGGATCCTGACCAGGCCTTGATATGGCGCGGGCCCATGGCTTCAAATGCCATGAAACAGTTATTTACTGAAGCAGAATGGGGCGAAGCTGATTACCTGGTACTGGACATGCCTCCCGGAACCGGCGACATCCATTTAACATTGGTTCAGTCGCTGGCTGTTACAGGGGTAGTAATTGTTACCACACCACAGGAAATGGCGCTCGCTGATGCACGAAAAGGTGTGGCGATGTTCAGGCAGGAACAAATAAATGTGCCTGTGCTGGGAGTGATTGAAAATATGTCATATTTCAAGCCTGATGATATGCCGGATAAAAAGTACTACATCTTCGGCAAGCAAGGCGGCAAAAGAATGGCGGAAGAAATGAAGGTGCCATTGCTGGGTGAGATTCCGATAGATGAAAAGATTATGCAGGGTGGTGAAGCGGGAAGGCCACAGGCCCTCGACTGGAATTCAAAAACAGCACAGGCATTCAAGGAAATTACAGCAAATACTGTGAAACAGATTGAAATCAGGAATCAAAGGCAGGAACCTACTTCCACGGTGAAGATTGATCCTGATGCCAAAGGCTGCAGCTACTGATTTTAATTACAATCATAGCCCGGGACATAATTTTCATAAATTTGAACCGTTAAAAATTACGAAACGGGTATTCATATAAAGACTGAATTAAATTAAAATTGTAATTTTACCTGCAATTAATGCATATAATTATGGAAAAAAAAGAGCTTGAAGCAAAAGTAAAGAACGTAATCGACCAAATAAGACCTTACCTGGAAGCAGACGGAGGCAATATAGAATTCATTAATCTTACTGATGATAATGTTGTAAATGTGGAACTGCAGGGAGCATGTGCCACTTGCCCCATGAGTGTTATGACACTGAAGCAGGGTGTTGAGCAGGCCATGATCAAGGCTTTGCCACAAATCCGCTCAGTAGAGGCAGTTAATATGCCGGGCCATATGTCGCATACCGGGTAATTAACGGGAGGTTTTAAGGAAGTCGCCAAAAAAGCTTTAGCTGGATATTTTTTATCCTGCTAAGGCTTTTCTTTATGTAAGATACCTGGCCACGATGGGAATTCTTCTTCCCATCCCGAATGCCTTGGGAGAAACACGCAGCACCGGAGGTGCCTGCTTTCGCTTGTGCTCGCTGATGTTCACCAACCTCAGCACCTTTTTAACGATGGAATGATCAAAACCAGCAGATAAAATGTCAGCCGGGTCACGTTGTTCTTCAATATACATATAAAGAATGCTGTCCAGGATGTCATAGGGCGGAAGCGAATCACTGTCTTTCTGATCTGGCCTTAGCTCTGCCGATGGTGGCTTGATGATTATATTTTCAGGGATAATTTCCCTTTCCCGGTTTATATAGCGGGCCATCTCATAAACCTCTGTTTTATACACATCGCCAATCACCGATAAGCCGCCACTCATATCACCATAAAGGGTGCCGTATCCAACTGCAGCTTCGCTCTTATTTGATGTGTTCAGCAGTATATGTCCGAATTTGTTACTGAATGACATAAGCAGAATTGCCCTCACTCGGGCCTGCATGTTTTCTTCAGTAACATCAAAAGTTGTACCTCTAAAATGAGGTTTAAGCTTATCTTCAAAAGCTTCGTAGATATCTTTTATGGCTATCTTTTCGGAGGGGCTGCCCAGATTTTTTACCATCCGTTCCGAGTCTGATACAGAATGATCACTGGAAAACTGCGAAGGCATCATCAATGACAGAACATTTTCTGCTCCCAGGGCCTCAGTGGCTATTGCCAGGCTAACAGCTGAGTCGATTCCCCCGGATAGCCCCAGCACAGCCTTTTTAAATCCAAGCTTCTGAAAATAATTTCTTACACCAAGCACCAAAGCATCATACATACTGCTGATCTTCCCGGGCTCAGCATCTTCGGGTTTAATGTGCCTGTCTTCATTATCAAAATCGAAAACATCAAGTTTCTCTTCAAAATGAGGCAGCTTTTTAACGGTTTCTCCTTTTTTATTTATCACGCAGGAACCGCCATCGAATATAAGTTCGGTTTGTGCACCCACATGATTCACGTAAACCACCGGCAGATCATATCGCGTGGCGTTGGTTTGTAAAACCTTCCGGCGCTTTTCAATCTGTTGGTGGTCATAAGGCGAAGCGGCGATATTAATAATCATATCAGGATTTTCGTTTACCAACTTATCCATAGGATTAACCGCGTAAATAGGATTATCAACCAGGCCCCATAAATCCTCACAAATGGTCACAGCCAGTTTTTTGCCCTTGTATTCAACAGTTGAAAATTCCCTGTTAGGTTCAAAATATCGGTATTCATCAAATACATCATAAGTAGGGAGCAGGGTTTTACGGGTGATACTTTCCACACGCCCGTTATTCAGGAACCAGGCCGCATTATACAGGCGCTTGCCGAGCCCGCTTTCATTTTTTACCGGCGCTCCCAGCACAGCAGCTATTCCCCGGCATTCAGCCGCGATGATCTCCACTGCCTGTGTGCACTTTTCAATAAAATCATCAAATTCAAGGAAATCACGCGGTGGATAACCCGAAACTGCCAGCTCAGGGAAAATCACCAGGTCAGCTCCTTTTGCGCGTGACTGATGAACAGCGTCTTTTATCAGGGCAGTATTTTGCTCAAAATTACCAATATGGAAATTCAATTGTGCCAGTGCTATTTTCATGATCATTGGTTTTTCACAATAAAAAAAAGTGTATTAAAATGTTTTGGCTCCCATCTTAATACACCTTCAAAAATACAATGTTTAATCTAACTTGTAATATAAAGCAGGCTAAAACATTATGCCTACCTTCAATTCTATATAATTGGCAATGGCGTTTCCTTGTATATTATAGAGTCTGTTCTCTCTTTTAATGGTGGTGGTGAATCCGTTATTAAAATTCAACGAACCGATCACTGAGGTGTTGCCTCCCAGTGAATATTCTGCTCCGAGGCCAATTATAAATGACTCTCTGAAAAATGCCACATCACTACTGACATCTTTATCAGGGGAGGTTCCAAGATTTCCGCTTTCATCTTTATCAACCACATCAGCATTTAACCTGATAGCAGTTCCCAAACCAACATGAGCAAAATAGGTGATATATCCGATTTCATTTGTTGACATTTTTAGCATTAGAGGGATTTGCAGATACTGTAAACTGTAGCGGCTTGAGATTTGCCCCGGAATGGTATCTCCATTTTCAAAATACTCA
>JBEPXQ010000028.1:0-10570 GCA_041641835.1 Bacteroidales bacterium | reverse complement strand
CCTGTCATTGGTGTTAAGCCGGCGGCGCCAGATACTAAGGGCCACCAGGCGGCGCAGGCATCTGTCTATGTGCTTTTCTGTGAGTTCACCTTCTTCCACCAGCTTTTTAATCCTCGCGATGGAGGTTAGATAGTTACTCCCGGCATAATACATATCCGCACCAGGCTTTTTTATGGCATCAGCCAGATTGGTATCCGGAAGTCGCGCAAGGATAACTCCATTGAAGCGCAAGTCTTCCCGCAGATAATTATAAAGCCTGCGATTATTTTCCAGGCTTTGCAATGAATCGGTTTTCACAAAAACTACCCTGGCATTCTTAAAAGCAGAATCATTCCTAAGCATGGCAGTATCTTCACCAGAAACCAGAACAGATAACAGCATCTTTTCCGATACAAATTTGTCATAAACAGGCTTTCTCCATTTGTTGGCGTTTCTTACAGGCAACATCCATACATCAACTCCCGATTTTCTGTTCAACCTCATTTCTTCATCCATAACCTGCGTAAACAAGGCACTATCATTCAAGGACAGTAACTGATTAATATGCGGATGCCTGTCATTCTTCATTACCGGATGAAAATGGGTTTTCTCCTCAACGAAAAACAGTGGTGGCAGCTTGCTTTCCTGCTTATATTTCACCAATTCTGAAAGCAGTTCAGCCGAATCGGTTTTTATCAGTATTGCACCGGGAGAGGAAATGGATGAATTACCATATAGCGTTAGGCTTTGCTGAGTTCTGATGTTCACCATCAGCAGTCGTGAGATCTTTTCTTCCAGGCTCATGGTTTTAATCAGGCTGTCGGCTTCAGAAAGATTACGGGCGATAAAATCAGGATACTCGACCCGGTGCTTAGGTCGGACAATAAAATATACACCGGCAGTAATAATTACCATGGTAATGGCAAGCACTATCCAGTTTGTTTTCTTTAATGACGGGCTGTTGCGCATGAAGTGGATGGTTTTGTGGTGCTCCCTTCCCTGCTTTCAACTTCACATGCTTAAAGATAAGCGAAAAAATCCAACTTCACAAGTAAAAACCTGTTTGTTATGAACAGCTTTTAAAGAAGGGTCAGATTAATCGTAGCTTGCCTTATAATTTGATAGGTAAAGAAGAACAATACTTTATTCCTCCTCCATCAATTTCATCACGCTGTTACTATCCTGTTGCTGTGTGCTGCCTTCTTCCGGATCCAGACCGGTGAGACCGGGATCGTACTGCTCCACCGGACCGTTGATAATCTGGTCGAAGGAATAGATGATAGCGGTGTAGAAGTTGCCTTCATACTTCCTGAACAGCTTGAAGCCATCGTCACGGTCACCGAGAAACGGACGCAGGTTCCATGATAACTGAATACCAACAAAGGCCAAAATAACTATCCATACCTTAAAAACAGTGAGGCTGGTTTGCGGATATACATTTTTGATCTTGTAGGCATAGCTGAGTGAGTTCACCATATTCTTGATCCCGAAAACCCAGGCGAAAATAAACACAACCACATGCAGCAACTGTATGAAATGATAATTATCGCCAGTGAGCAGAAAAAACAACACAATAGGAGCAAATGACAACATGATGGTAGAGGCCAGGATAAAGCCGTTGAGAATGATCAGCAATGATTGCCACAGGCTCAGGCCCGAGCCCAGCACTTTCTGAATAACAAATAGTGATGGGAACGAGATCAGCAAAGTAGCAATAAACAGAAGCATCAGCTTGGCGCCAGCCACTACCGATTGCAGCAAACTGTGATAACTGCCCATGACCATACCGTAAATAAACACAAAAAGGCAGATCAGCAGTACCTGCCGCAATATGAGTCCGCGGGTACGACGAACAGGAGCATCAGAAAACAGCTGTTCCTTATCATTGAGCACCCGGAATACTTCCAGATATTTATTTGGTGAGAACATAGCTATTGGGATTTGATTATCAGCCCGAAAGTTAGCAAACAATCAAACAAAATCAAAATATTTTAACAGAAGTTAACTGAAACAGCCAGGCGTATGGTGCTTCAAGAGCAATTTGAGATATTCCGAACTCAGGTTGGTCGCCCTTTTTCCTCCCTCAATTGCATGAGGTCGGCAAAAACATTCCATAATTTTTCATCAGGAGTTGGAGCAGTTATTTTTACGGTTTCCTTCTTCACCGGATGGACAAACTCCAGGTAACGGGCGTGCAGATGGATCATACCACCATCCTGGTTAAGGCGCTTAAAACCATACTTCACGTCACCTTTTATGGGCGATCCAATAGCAGACAGCTGCGCCCTGATCTGATGATGCCGCCCTGTTAGCAGCTCAACCTCCAGCAAACTATAGTTGTTGGAAGCAGCCACAAAACGGTATTCCAGTTCGGCTCTTAATGCTCCCTTGGCATTTTGGTCAACGGGAAATGATTTATTTTTTTTCTGATTTTTGCGCAGAAAATGCACCAGCTGTCCTGCCGTTTGATCCGGCTGATCCTCCACCAGAGCCCAATACAGTTTTTTAATATCCCGCTCTTTCACCACCTGGTTCATCCTGGCCAGGCCTTTTGAGGTTTTGGCAAAGATAACTGCACCACTCACGGGCCTGTCGATGCGGTGTACCACTCCTACAAACACATTGCCGGGTTTGTTATATTTTTTTTTCAGAAAATGCTTTATTTTTTCACTCAGGGGTTCGTCGCCGGTTTTGTCACCCTGCACAATTTCACCCGGTTTTTTGTTGACAATGATAAGGTGATTATCTTCAAACAAAATATCGGTTTCCGCCAGTGGTCTCAGGTCACTCATTGTTAATACTGTTCTCGTTCGTTGGGGAAATCCATGGATTTCACATCATTGATATAAGCTTTTACCGAACCCGTGATTTCTTCCTGCAGGTTGTGATAGCGGCGTAGGAAACGCGGTGAAAATTTCTGTGTAACGCCCAGCATATCATGAAGCACCAGCACCTGCCCATCCACATCAGCTCCGGCACCGATGCCAATAATGGGCACATCCACTTCGCGGGCCACGCGTGCTGCCAGTTTGGCGGGAATTTTCTCCAGCACGATAGCAAAACATCCGGCTTTAGCCAGGGCATGGGCATCCTCCAACAGCTTATCAGCTTCCTGGTCCTGTGTAGCACGCACCACGTAAGTTCCGAATTTATGGATGGATTGCGGCGTCAGCCCAAGGTGCCCCATAATCGGGATGCCTGCCGACAATATCCTGTTCACTGATTCCAGTATCTCCTTCCCTCCTTCCATCTTCACAGCATTAGCTCCAGCTTCCTTCATGATCCGGATCGCTGATTGTATAGCTTCTTTCGAGTTACCCTGATAGGTACCAAAAGGCATATCCACAACCACCAGTGCACGCTTTACAGCACGCATTACTGCTGAGGCATGATAGATCATCATATCCAGCGTGATGGGCAATGTGGTCGTGTAACCCGACATCACGTTGGAGGCTGAATCACCCACCAGTATAACATCTATACCTGCTTCATCCAGTATGCTGGCCATTGAATAATCGTAGGCAGTTAGCATGGAGATTTTTTCCTTTTTGAGCTTCATCTCCTGAAGCACGTGGGTGGTGATTTTCCGGGGTGGAACTACATTATATGTTGACATGATTCCTGATTTGCAAATATTTTTACTGAACAACCTGCAAAGATAGATAATAAAACAGCGCTCTGCCAGTTATTGATAAATTCAGAACAGCTGAATAGAAATTATTGTTTAGATTTGCATGTTCAATACAGTAAGCTATGATTAAAAAAGCACTAAGCTATATAATTCCCTCGATTATTTTCATTTTTTCCTGGAGCTGTGAAACCGATGTTGACCTTAACAGCAACTGGCAGGACATCCCGGTAGTTTACAGTCTGCTTAACCAGCAGAATGAGGTGCATTATGTAAGGATCAACAGGGCCTACCTGGGTGAAGGTAATGCGCTGAAGATGGCTTCAAATCCCGATTCCATCCAATACGACCCGGACATACTGGAAGTAAACCTGCTGGAATATAACGGTGATAATCTGATCAGGAAAATCCCACTGGACACAACCATGATCCATGATGCAGAACCGGGTGTTTTTCCGTATCCTGACCGGATTGTTTACCGCACCTCAGCCCCGCAGGTAAAGCTGTCAGCAAATTACACCTATCGGCTCGAGATTTTTAATAAGCTGCGCGATAAATATATAGAAGGAGAAACTGAGCTCATCAAAACCTTCTACATCAAAAGGCCGCTGGCGGGTCAAACTTTTGTGAACTTTACATCCAGCCTGCCCACAGAAGTTGTTTGGCGGACGGCAGAAAAAGGCCGGCTTTACCAACTAACAATCCGCGCTTTCTATACAAATTACTTTGACAACGGCAGCATTGAACATAAATCGCTCGACTGGAACTTTCCACAGAAAGAAGCTTCCAGCCTGAGCGGAGGCACCGAAATGACCACAGAAGTCGTGGGTCAGCAGTTTTATGTATTCCTGAAAAATTCAATCCCCCAACTCGACAATGTAGAAAGGACAATGGATTCGGTGCAGTATATTATTTCAGTGGCCAATGATGAATTTGCCACCTACATGAAAGTAAATAAGCCTTCCAACACCATCATACAGGAGCGCCCGGAGTATTCCAACATCAGCAACGGCATTGGTTTATTTGCCAGCCGCTTTCACCAGCAGAGATCCTTGCTGCTGAATTCCGATTCCCAGGATTCGTTAGTGGATGGATCGCAAACACGACAGCTGAATTTCGTGAAGCCTATCCCGTAAAGCCTGCAGGAGAATCCTCAGCATAAAACTGACAATGTGACGGTTTGTCATATTTTTGCGCATCTCGCTGTTCGCGTGTAGATTACACAACTATTCTTTTAAATATCCTTTTACGAAGTTATTTGGCACAAACATTGACTAAAGTTGCCAAAAATCGAAATAATTTAAATAAAAGGATAATACAATGGGAAAAATTATAGGAATTGACCTTGGAACAACAAACTCATGTGTTGCTGTAATGGAAGGTAACGAGCCTGTTGTTATCAACAACAGCGAAGGTAAACGTACCACACCTTCTATGGTTGCATTTACTGACAACAATGAACGTAAAGTAGGAGATCCTGCCAAGCGTCAGGCTATCACGAACCCAACCAAGACAGTTGCTTCTATTAAGCGGTTCATGGGAGAAACCTGGGACCGGGTACAGAAAGAAGTAAACCGCATGCCTTATAAAGTGGAAAAAGGCGAAAATAATGTACCACGCGTAAAAATTGATGACAGGCAATACAGCCCGCAGGAAATTTCAGCCATGGTGCTTCAGAAGATGAAGAAAACTGCTGAAGATTATCTTGGCCAGGAAGTAACCGAAGCTGTTATCACTGTTCCGGCATATTTTAGCGATTCACAGCGTCAGGCCACAAAGGAAGCCGGCGAAATTTCAGGCCTGGAAGTAAAGCGTATAATCAACGAGCCTACTGCTGCCTCTTTGGCATATGGCCTTGACAAGCGCGACAAGGATGTGAAAATTGCTGTTTTCGACCTTGGTGGTGGTACCTTCGATATCTCAATCCTTGAATTGGGTGACGGAGTGTTTGAAGTAAAGTCAACCAATGGTGATACCCACCTTGGTGGCGATGACTTTGATGATAAAGTGATTCAATGGCTTGCTGAAGAGTTTAAAAAAGATGAAGGTGTTGACCTGAAAAAAGACCCTATGGCTATGCAGCGCTTGAAGGAAGCTGCAGAGAAAGCCAAGGTGGAACTGTCCAGTTCAACAGAAACAGAAATCAATCTGCCTTATATCATGCCAGTTGACGGAATACCGAAACACCTGGTGAAAAAACTCACCCGCTCTAAATTTGAGCAGCTCACTGATGATCTTATCCAGAGAACCATCGAGCCCTGCAAAAAAGCACTCAGCGATGCAGGAATGAACGCCGGTGATGTAGATGAGGTTATACTGGTAGGTGGATCAACACGTATTCCGGCTATACAGAAGGTAGTGGAAGATTTCTTCGGAAAGAAACCATCAAAAGGTGTTAACCCTGATGAGGTAGTAGCCATTGGAGCTGCCATCCAGGGTGGTGTACTCACAGGAGAAGTTAAAGACGTGCTGCTGCTTGATGTTACTCCACTCTCGCTGGGTATTGAAACTTATGGCGGTGTAATGACCAAGCTGATCGAGTCAAACACCACTATCCCGACCAAGAAATCAGAAACATTCTCAACGGCAGCTGACAACCAGACTTCAGTAGAGATCCACGTTCTCCAGGGAGAGCGGCCTATGGCCAACCAGAACAAGAGTATCGGGCGTTTCCACCTGGACGGAATACCACCGGCACCACGCGGAGTACCGCAGATTGAAGTATCTTTTGATATTGATGCCAATGGTATCCTGAACGTATCTGCCAAAGATAAGGGAACCGGTAAAGAGCAGAATATCCGCATTGAAGCTACATCAGGGCTCTCGGATGACGAGATTCAAAAAATGAAGCAGGAAGCGGAAGCTCATGCAGAAGAAGACCTGAAAGCCAAGGAAAAAGTTGAGAAACTCAACAAAGCCGATGCACTGGTTTTCCAGACAGAGAAACAGCTGAAGGAATTTGGCGATAAAGTTCCCGCTGATAAGAAACAGCCGATTGAAGAGGCCATGAACAAGCTAAAGGAAGCCCACAAAAACGAGAATATCGAAGACGTGGACAAATATACCGAAGAGCTTAACAACGCGTGGCAGGCTGCCAGCCAGGAGATATACAATGCCCAGCAGCAACAGCAGGGCGGCGCTCAGGACCAGGCTCAGCAGGGCGAACAACAGCAACAGCAGGATAGTCAGAGTTCCACTGCTGGTGACGATGATGTTACTGATGTTGACTTTGAAGAAGTTGATGACGACAAGGATAAGTAATCCTGAACAACTGATAATGAAAGCCGGTACTTATAGTGCCGGCTTTTTTTTGTGCTATGAAGCAGGAATTCCGGCGGGAAGTGCAGTACGGCGGAGGCGGAAAGCCCGGCTTTGCTTTCCCCGGGCCTTCTGCAGCAGACGGTTCCCTTTGAAAGCCGGAATCATGGATATAAGAAATAGCTTGTTTTTATACAGCCCTACCCATAGAAGTGCTTCAGGACTGAAGGGAGCTGCCCAAATAAAAATCAGAAGGTATAGCTCACGGTGTTTCGCAATGAATAAATTACTTTGGGAACATCTTTTGGCGGGCGGGAATCAATCATCCAGTTGTATTGAATGCCAATCTCCAGATTTTTAAGCACCTTAAAGCCCACGCCCGACTGCCATAACACCCTGTAATCGCCCATATCAAACATTTTAGGCTGAATGTAGGTGATGGAGTTGAAATTGATGTTTTCTTTCATTTTCCAGGCGAGGTTGATGTAATAACTCAGACGCAGATTATTCTCAATATCATCATTTTCATGGCGCTCGTGCTCATACATCATGATGTTTCCCAGATAGAACCGGAAATTTTCTTTATCGAATGCTTCAAACCTTACTCCGGCACCCCACAGATTCCGGAATTTCACTTTCAGCACCCGGTTGTATTGAAACTGGGCAAAGCCCTCCACGCTCATCCACTTCCACATATCGCGGGTGTAGCGAAAATGCTGGGACCCGTTGTTTTCGAAGTTTTCCTCTCCGGCTTTGATGAAGCTGAGGTTTGAGACAATAAGAAAAGTGTGGATTTCCCGCTTGTGCTGGATATGCACATTGGTTTGAAGTTGTTTGATCTTTTTGGTATTCTTGCTGATATTGTATGAACCTTTGATATTTCCGGCCCATCCGCTGTCGCTTTTAAGCCGTAGCTTTTCAATATTCATAATCTGCGACCAGCCATTCATGGCCAGGCCTGTAAACAACAAAATAAGCAAGCAGTATTTTTTCATACCATTTGAAAATTACCTGTGCAACAATAACAATTTCACTCCGGCAACTACCCGGAGCAACAGCAAAATTAGTCATTTTACAAACGACAATGAAAAACTGCTATTGTTGAGTATGGATTGAAAAAGCAAAAAGGCGCAGCCGAATAACGACTGCGCCTTTGATAGTCGGGGTGATTGGACTCGAACCAACGGCCTCTTGTACCCCATACAAGTGCGCTACCAGCTGCGCCACACCCCGATTTTTGCAAGTGCAAAGATACTATTATTTTCGGGTTTGGCGCAAATATTCTTTCAAATTATTGCCATGCTGACAAACAGGCAGCTAAGATCAGGAAAAAGCTGCAAAAATAACACAAACAGAATTTGGCATATTTTATGACCTGGTGTGGTAACTTTATTTAGAATCAATAAAATTATTACCTTTGCATAAAAATAAGAAACGCCTTATGAGTGAATCAAGAGAACATGTAAAATGCCTTATAATTGGGTCGGGTCCTGCAGGTTACACCGCTGCCATTTATGCAGCCCGCGCAGACCTTCACCCGGTGATGTATCAGGGGATGCAGCCCGGCGGACAGCTCACCATAACCACTGAAGTTGACAATTTCCCCGGTTATCCTGAAGGGATAAACGGACCGGAGATGATGGAACAACTAAAAAAGCAGGCTGAACGCTTTGATGCCGATGTGAGATGGGGAATGATTACAGAGATCGACTTGTCAGAACGCCCATTTAAAGCAAAAACCGATGAGGGAAAAGACATTGAAGCTGAAACGGTGATTATTTCCACAGGGGCTTCAGCCAAGTGGTTGGGATTGAAATCAGAAACCGATTATAATGGTGCAGGCGTGTCAGCCTGTGCTACCTGTGACGGATTTTTCTACAAAGGCATGAATGTGGCTGTTGTGGGTGGAGGCGATACTGCGGCAGAAGAGGCATCATACCTGTCGAACCTGGCCAAAAAGGTATATGTGATCCACCGCCGTGATACGCTCCGCGCGTCAAAGGCCATGCAACGCCGCGTTTTCAAGAAAGAAAATATTGAAATGGTGTGGGACAGCGTGGTGAAGGAAATAGTTGGCGAAACCCAGGGATTTAATAAGAAAGTAACCGGTGTGATCGTGGAAAATATTAAAACCGGAGAGGAGAAACGAATTGACATTGACGGATTCTTTGTGGCTATCGGCCATAAACCGAACTCTGACATGTTTGTGGATCAGCTGGATATGGATGAGCAGGGCTACCTGATCACCAGGCCGGACTCCACCTCCACCAACGTACCCGGTGTTTTTGCCTGCGGCGATGTACAGGATAAATTATTTCGCCAGGCTGTGACTGCTGCCGGAACAGGAGCTATGGCAGCTATAGAGGCTGAAAGATTTATCGGAGACCAGGAAGCTGAATTGTAATACCGTATTATATTAGTGAAACCGCCCGGAACTGAAAAGCCGGGCGTTTTTTTATGCCCCGGTTTTTTTCCAGCGGATTTCTTGCTACTTTCGTAAAAAACAAAGCATGAAAACAGATCAGGAATTATTAAAACAAAATCTTAGACGCGTAGCAGAACAAATGTTGCTGGCTGCCCGCACTGCCCCAAAAGCCCGTGGTAAAGACAATATGTATGCAGCCATTCTTGAAAAAAATGAAATTGATCAGCTGGCAAAAATAATGATCCAAACCGGCAAAGAAGAAAAACTGCATTTCTTTGAAAGAGACGGCCATAACCTGGAGCAAACCTCAACTGCAATATTACTGGGCACAACCATTGAGCCTATGAATCTGCCGCAGTGCGGCTTTTGCGGTTATGCTGATTGTGATGAAAAACGGAAGCATCCTGGCAGCCCCTGTGCCTTTAATACCGGAGACCTTGGCATTGCCTTGGGTTCTGCCGTATCGGTAGCCATGGATCACAGGGTGGATAACCGGATCATGTTCACTGCCGGGAAGGCTGCCTTAAAGGCCGGCATCTTACCCGCTGATATTAAAATAGCTTATGTGGTGCCGCTTAGCGGTGGCAGTAAAAACCCCTATTTCGACCGGAAATAAACTGATGCTGCTCAACAAAGGCAGCAGGGAATTGTTAGCATATTAAATGCAAAAAAGAACTGATATGAACAGAGATGATCAAAAAGTAACCTTTGGAGGAAATCAGGTTACACTACTCGGAGATGAAGCAAAACCCGGCAATAAAGCACCTGATTTTAGCGCGGTTGATGCCGACATGAAAGAAGTAAAACTATCCGACTGGCAGGGAAAAGTCAGGGTACTTTCTGTTATGCCGTCCATTGATACTCCCGTTTGCGCCAAGCAAACCCGCAAATTCAACAAAGAGGCTACCCAGATGCACGAATCTGTAGTAGTGCTGACACTAAGTGTTGACCTTCCATTCTCGCTGAAACGCTTCAGCGCAGCTGAGGGTATTAGTAATGTGGAAACACTCTCGGATCACAAGGAAGTGGAGTTTGGAAAAAAATACGGCTTTTTGATTGAAGAATACCGCCTGCTGGCACGTGGCATCGTAATCATCGACCAGAATGATGAGATAAAATATGTGGAATACGTGCCGGAGATAGGTGATGAACCTAACTATCAGAAAGCACTGGAAGAAGTCAGAAAACTCGTTTAATTAGCAACAGCATTCTGATTTTTTGATCAGCCAGCATCAAAAGCCCTGATTTGTTATACATTATCAGCCCGGGCGTTTGATGCT
>JBEPXQ010000027.1:0-10578 GCA_041641835.1 Bacteroidales bacterium | reverse complement strand
ATTTTTCAAACTCGATTTCTTCCTACCGCATACTGATTACATCATCCTGGCTGTTGGTCTTAAGGAGGCATCAATGTTTGTTGAGCCCGGGCAGCTGATCCAGATGCAGATAAATTATCATGACTCACTATCACAGGCCGGTGGTGCGTTGCCTTTGCAAAAACCCCTGGATATGTATATAAAGGGCGGATCTGATTCCAGTGCTAATCAGCTTATTTATGAATTTGACTCGTTGATGGGTAAAGCTTTCAATGAAACCACCCTAAAAATGATCCTCTATAAAAAGGATTATGAGCTGTATAATCGATTGAAGGGAAATATAGAAGAATGGATGAAAGATGCAGATATCGGATTTGTACGGAATTACGCGGAATACCGCCTGGGATTAATCGAGATCATGATCTTTTCAAGAGCTATGGTGCAGCTTGGAGAACGCCTTATTGCCACCCGCGAAGTACTGTACCGTAATATTGAGTATATGCACTTTTTCGAGAGTTTTGTCAGGTCCTATGTGCCGGGTAAATCCAAAACTATTTCCCCTGCAATGTTTGAGAAAGCTTTAAACATTAACTCATCCTATTCAGCGCTGGATGACCTTCTTGGAAGAGATACCGTGTTTAGAAATGAGAGAGTGAGGGAGCTGGCAATGATCATATTGTTGAAAGAATTCTATAACCATGAAAACTTTTCAAGAGAAAAGGTAAGCTGGATACTGGAGGAGATGAGTGAAATATCTAAATTTGACAGACATCGCAAAATGGCTAATCTCGTGTTGCAGCAATTGAAAAGCTTTGATGCCGGAAGCCAATTGAAGGATTTTTCTTTCAGGCCCGGGATAACTGATACCGTAAGCTTTAGTGATTTCCAGGGAAGATACCTCATAATCAATTTCTTTACCTCCCAATGCCTGAACTGTATTCTGGAAATGGATATTATGAAGAAGCTTTATGAAGAAAGAGAAGATGAACGTGATCTGTACATGTTGAGCATTAGCGTAGATGCCAAAGAAAAGCAGTTTGAAAAGTTTGTTGAGAGAAATGACTACCCCTGGGAGGTGGTTTATTTTAACCACAACTATGATCTTATAGAATATTTTAACCTTCAAAGTGTTCCGCGCTTTGTGCTTGTTGGTCCTGATGGTAAAATCATCAATAAATATTACCCCAAAATGAGTAAAGACGGAGTAACCAATATTCTTAAAAGACTTGGTAAAAAACGCTGATCATATTTTAAGAGCCTGCCTTATAACAGGTTGCAGTGAATTATAAGCCAGTTCAATCTTGTCCTCTGCGCTTTCCCGGCTTAGCCATACCGCTTTTTCTATATCCTCTTCCGTTTGTGGTTGCAGGTCCTGTTTCTTAGCCTTCATGCGAAACCAGCTTGTTTTTTTAGTTACCCATCTCGCGTCTGCTTTATACATATGCCAGGTAGATTCCAGCTCCTGCATTATCTCCGGATCTTTAATGCCGGTTTCTTCAGATACTTCCCTGAGCGCAGATTGGTCAACAGTTTCATGTTTTTCTGTTTTTCCTTTTGGGAGATCCCAGTGCTTACGACGAAAAATCATCAGCAATTCATCATATTCATTAAAAACGGCACCACCAGCAGCATTTATCATTGGATAAAGCCTTAAAAAATCAGGAAGGATAATTTCTGTATCGCCCTGTAAAACAAGGATAGAGCTCTCGCCAGGGCTGGAAAGGAATCTCTCGGTACAAATTTTTAATTCCTTTATGTCTTTTATATCGCAGGAAATACCTTTTTTTGTAGTTTCGTTTTTCCCAAAGCGGGGATTATTATTGAAACAGATAATTCTATTATTAACATAAATACGTATCATAACAAATGCTTTACAATCAAGAGATAGCAGAAAAAACTGCCGAGTTTCTGTTGCAAATTAAAGCAATAAAACTGGATAATGCCAATCCGTTTACATGGGCTTCAGGCTGGAAGTCTCCGATTTATTGCGACAACCGGAAGACATTATCCTACCCGGTCATCCGCACATATTTGCGCCAGGAGATGAGTAAGATCATACAGGATGTTTATGGAGAAGTGGATGTGATAGCAGGAGTGGCCACCGGCGGGATCGCCCTGGGAGCTCTGGTGGCACAGGAACTGGGAAAACCATTTGTGTATGTTCGTTCATCCAAAAAAGCCCATGGTCTGGAGAACAAGGTGGAGGGTGTAGTACAGTCAGGGCAATCCGTTGTGGTTATTGAAGATTTGATTTCCACCGGTAACAGCAGCCTTAATGCTGTTAAAGCATTACGGAATGCCGGCTGCAAGGTAAATGGCATGATTGCCATTTTTTCCTATGACTTTGCCAAAGCCAGGGACAACTTTAAAGACCTGAATTGCCCGCTATACACACTCTCTGATTACAACATACTTCTCAAACAGGCTGCGGAAAGCGGATATGTCAGGGATAAGGAGCTGGATTCACTGTCAGAATGGCGCAAAAATCCGGATACCTGGGGTAAGTAGATATTCGGTGAAACTTCTGAAGTAAAATAATAGAGCCATGCTGAAAAGCAAAGGTGCGATAAACATTAAAAAGTTAGCTCTTTCTTAAGATACAGCAAGACAGTAGTATTGGCTTTAGCTGGTTAGCATTAAATATATTCCACCTCTTTAAAGGCATAAGAATATATATGGCCATCTTCTTTCTCGATAAGAAGATGGCCATATTCATTTACAGATAATATTTTGCCCCTGAAGCGTTCATCTTCGGCACGGTAATTATCCCAAACCTGCTTTCTGTAAAGATTATCCAGGTAAAGCCTGTCTATTTCAGGGCCGCATATAAACTCCGGTTGATAGGCCTGGCTCAGGCGCAGGTGCAGGTGCTGGTCAAATTTTCTAAGGTCCTGATCTTTGCCGTTAAGCATTTTTACAGAAACAGGATTTGCAAGCGAATTAGGAAAATCAACCTGATTAAGGTTAACACCAATTCCCGCCAAAATAAAATCAAAGCTGTTGCCGAGCAAAGAGTTTTCAATTAGTATGCCTGCTATCTTCAAATCGCCGTAATAAATGTCATTTGGCCATTTAACGGTCAGCTTATCGGCTGGCAGATACAGCCTGAGCGTTTCCAGTACTGACAGGGCTATATATTTGCTGATCCTGAACTGAAAAGCAGGTTCAAGAAAATGCGGATACAGTAGTAGGGTTCCGGTATGATTTTTGTGAGGGTCACTCACCCAGGCGTTGCCTCGTTGCCCGCGGCCTTTGGTTTGCTCATGCGCAATATAAAAACTCAATTCCGGCGGGCGCGATGTTTTCAGAAGGTTTTTAAGAAAAGCATTGGTGGATTCTGTTCGGTTAATGTAATGTATATGTTTGCCGTTCATGTGTCTCCTGCTTTGTTTAAATCACTGGGAATGATAAGAAATATATATTTTATTCAGGTTGATAAAATTACTTATTTTTGTAGAACAAAACCAGCACGAATGAAAAAAACTCAAATTGGAGAACAGGGGTCAGATGAGCTTGTTAGTCACATTGTTGAGGGAATTAGAGATAAGAAGGGTCATGATATAGTTACTCTAAATCTTATGAAACTGGATAATGCAGTTTGCGATTACTTTGTAATCTGTCATGGAAATTCCGATATTCAGGTTGAAGCCATAGCTGATTCTGTTGAAGACTATGTTAAAAAGAAAACTAATGCCAAACCAATTAATGTTGAAGGTGTTGATAATGCCGAATGGATATTGCTAGATTATTTTGATGTAGTTGTTCACGTATTTTTAAAAAGTAAAAGACCATTTTACCAGCTGGAAGAGGTGTGGGCGGATGCCACTGCTACTTCACTGGAAGATATTTATTAAGAATTGAAGTATGAATAATAACAAGGAAACTAAAAAACCTACCGATAAAGGCTCCAGGGATCCGAAGAAGAAAAACAACAATTTTTATTGGATATACGGGGCTATTGCTCTTGCCTTTATTCTTATCCATCTTTTTTCCAATACCGGCTCGCTGAATGATCTGGGATGGACCGAGATGGAGAACATGATCAAGGATGAAGATGTCAAGAAAATTATTGTTGTGAATGAAGAATATGCCGAAGTAACAATTCGCGCCGACAGGCTTCAGGATAAGGATAAATACAGTGAATTTGAAGGAAATGCCACCGGCCCGCACTACAAATATGAATTTGTTACTGTTGACAGCTTCATGGAAGACCTTAAGGAGCTTCAGAAAACAACTGAGCTGGACTACTGGCCTCATGTGAAAGGTGAAACCAGGCGCGACTGGAGCCGTGAAATACTGGGGTGGCTTATTCCAATCTTATTCCTGGTGGCGTTGTGGTTCTTTTTAATGAGGATGATGAGCCGCGGAGGTGCCGGTGGTGGAAGCCAGATGTTCAATATCGGTAAATCCAAAGCACAGATCTTCGACAAAAAGACCAGCGTGTCTGTGAATTTTAAGGATGTGGCCGGTCTTGAAGAAGCCAAAATTGAGGTGATGGAAATCGTTGATTTCTTGAAGGAACCGGACAAATATACACGCCTTGGAGGCAAAATCCCCAAAGGTGCTTTGCTGGTTGGCCCTCCTGGAACAGGTAAAACACTGTTGGCTAAAGCAGTGGCAGGAGAGGCTCAGGTGCCTTTCTTCTCCATGTCAGGATCTGATTTTGTGGAGATGTTTGTTGGTGTGGGTGCATCCCGCGTGCGAGATCTGTTTAAACAGGCCAAGGAAAAAGCTCCATGTATTATCTTTATCGATGAGATTGATGCCATAGGGCGTGCCAGGGGTAAAAACCCTATGACAGGTGCAAATGACGAGAGGGAGAATACGCTTAATCAGCTGCTTACTGAAATGGATGGGTTTTCATCCAATGCAGGGGTGATTATCCTGGCTGCTACAAACAGGGCCGATATGCTTGACAAAGCCCTGCTTCGTGCAGGAAGGTTCGACCGACAGATTCATGTTGAATTGCCCGACCTGAAGGAAAGAGAGCAAATTTTTGCTGTTCATACCAAGGAACTTAAGCTGGATAAAAATATTAACCTTAACCTACTGGCCAAACAGACACCCGGCTTTTCAGGTGCTGATATTGCCAACGCCTGTAACGAAGCTGCCCTGATTGGTGCCAGAAATAACCATGACAAGATCAAGCGGCAGGATTTCATGGATGCCATTGACAGGATAATCGGAGGACTGGAAAAGCGAAACAAGATCATTTCAAAGCAGGAAAAGGAAGTAATCGCTTTTCATGAAGCCGGACACGCAGCTGTGAGCTGGATGTTGCGCTATGCCCATCCGCTGGTGAAAGTTACCATCGTGCCGCGTGGTAAAGCCCTTGGTGCTGCATGGTATCTGCCTGAAGAACGTCAGATAACCACCTATGACCAGATGTTTGATGAGATAACTGCTGCACTGGGAGGTCGTGCCGCTGAAGAGATTATGTTTAACAAAGTATCCACCGGTGCTCTCAACGATCTTGAAAAGGTTACCAAGCAGGCATTTGCAATTGTAACCTATTTCGGACTTAATAAGCGCTTGGGTAATATCAGTTTTTATGATTCTACAGGTAGAAATGAATATTCATTCACTAAGCCTTACAGTGAGCAAACTGCCCAGATAATTGATGAGGAAATCAGCAAGCTGATTGAAGAAGCTTATCAGAATGCAAAATCCATTCTGCTTAAGCACAAGGATCAGCTTATTCAATTGGCCGGAACACTGCTGAAAAAAGAGGTGATATTCCGTGATGATGTGGAAAGAATCTTTGGAAAACGTGAATGGAGCGACCAGGAAGAGGATAAGGACATCATTGATGCTGTTAGCAGAGCCAACATTCTGGATGATGATGACAATGGTAATGATGATAAGGAAGAAACCGGGGAGGAAGATAAAACACAAACCACTGATCAGCAAAAAGAGACGCCCAGGGATAAAACGGAAGATCAACCGGAAGAAAAATCTGATGAAGATAATGACACCGGTGACAATATGAAAAAATCATAATCATACTGTAAATGCAGGAAAGCACAGCACGTCAGAAGGTGTTAAAAAATATCAGGAATGCCCTGATCGCTGATTCAGGCAATGACTATGCTGAGTTTGCTTCCAATGAAATTAGAACTGAGCGGGAAGAGAATGAAGCAGCAGAAATTCTCTTTGCCCGCTCTTTTACTGCTGCTGGCGGACATTTCATCTTTTGTGGCAATGTAGAAGAGTTGGCCGATTCACTCACCTCCCTACTGGCAGACAGAAAAAGGGATGAGGTATTTTTCAGCATTAAGAATCCTGAAAATTTTGGGCTTGAAATTTCGGAAAATATAGAGGCAGGGATCGACAACGCAGTTGTTGGAATCTCCGGCTGCGATGCACTGATTGCTTCAACCGGCAGTATTCTGCTGTCCTCTTCTACCTCTGAAGAGCATCTCATCTGTTCACGACCTGAAGAACATATAGTATTGGCATTATCAAGCCAGATTTATGATAATCTGAGCCGTCTCAGCAGTGAATTAGCCGGGGATAAAAAGATGCAAGATTATACTACGCTGATTACAGGCCCTTCCAGGACTGCTGATATAGAAAAAACCATAGTAATGGGTATGCATGGCCCTAAAAAGCTATATTTGTTCCTGCTTGACGATCTACAAGATTATGAAAAATAAACAGGAATGGAAGAAAATATATGCAACGGGAAATTCCTTTGACAGCGAGCTGATCAGATCAAAGCTCATAGACAGTGGGATTGAGTGCAAAAGTCTGAATAAAAAAGACTCAGCTTATCTTTTCGGAGAGATAGAACTTTATGTAAAAGCTGAGGATGTAATCAAAGCCAAATACATCATTACAAAACTGGGGGACAGTGAATAATTTTTTCAAAAGACTTATTTTCGGAATTTTTTATGTAGCAGCTGTACTTACAGCAGTGTTATGGCATTTTTATCTTTTCGCCATACTTTTTGGCAGCTTTGCATTAATTTCAGCATATGAATTCAGCCGGTTGTTGAGAACGGATTCCTTTCACCGATTGAATGCCGTGGCTGCTGGCATGTTTTTCCTTGTAGCCGGCTTTCACTTGTTCGATCTAATCTCCGCACATTGGTTCCTGCTATTGCTGGTGCCATTGCTTATACTGATAGTAAGAAGTGCTTTTACAGAAAACAAGTTACGCGATGTAATTACCTCTTTCATATTTACGCTTATTTATCCTTCACTGGGTTTTATTTCATTGTTGCTGCTGATGTTTCACCCCTTCAACGATTTTCACTACTCCAGCAAGTTTGTATTTGCTTTACTGATAGTTGTGTGGGCGAATGATTCGTTGGCTTATGTCACCGGAACACTCATAGGGAAGCACAAGATATTTGCAGTATCGCCTAATAAGACCTGGGAAGGAACCATTGGCGGAGTATTTTTTTCGGCAATAGCCGGTTTTGTAATGTCGGAATTTTTTGAGGTGCTTAGTGCCATGCAATGGATCATTTTCGCTGTTATTGGTGCTGTAGCGGCTGTTGGAGGTGATTATTTTGCTTCAGCACTTAAGCGGCAGGCAGGAGTAAAGGATTCAGGAGAGTTCCTGCCAGGGCATGGCGGAGCACTCGATCGTTTTGACAGCATTTTGTTTGCAGCACCTTTCACGCTGATGTTGATATATGTTTTTTCACTTACATAGAATCTTTAAGAAATGAAGTATAGAATAAATAAAGAAGGCAGCGTCCATATATTTGTTGCCGTTATTGCCGCGGTAATCGCTGTTTATGCCGCCTGGGCTGCTGTCGGAATCCTTTGGATTTCACTGCTAATAAGCCTTGTTTTCGTGTTGCTGGCTGGTTGGGTTATTTATTTTTTCAGGGTTCCCGATATTATTATCCGATCCGGTAACAGCGAATTGCTGAGCGCAGCCGATGGAAAAGTGGTGGTTATTGAAGAAGTGGAAAATGATGCTTTCCCGGATGGTAAAGCACTTCAGGTATCCGTATTTATGTCTCCTTTCGATACACACCTGAACCGTTTCCCTGTGGCCGGGCAGGTAACAGGAGTGGAATACCATAAGGGAAAATTTTTGCCGGCTTATCATCCCAAATCATCTGAATTAAATGAGCGAAATACTGTGAAGATGGTTTCTGATGAAGGAAAAGTGATCTGGATAAGGCAGATTGCTGGCATTATGGCCCGCAGAATTGTCAATTATGCTGAAGAAGGTAAGCCTGTTTATGCCGGCGAAGCATTGGGATTTATCAAGTTTGGCTCAAGAGTGGATCACTTCTTTCCGACAGACTGTACCGTTAGGGTGAAGCTCAACGACAGGGTTAATGCCGGGCTTACTGTTCTGGCTGATGCTTAATAAAATCAGAGTAACTTCCTCAGATCGGTGAATTTGTGAATCTCAAATGTGGGATTCAGTTCATGCAGCTGCCGGTAGTTATAATTCACAAAAACCTGATCAATACCTGCTTTTTGGGCTCCCTTAATATCAACTTCCTCATCATCTCCTATCATCAGTGTACTCTCAGGCTTTGCACCGGTTTTTTCCAGTGCATAATCAAAAAATTCCCTGGTGGGTTTTTTGTGTCCCACATCATCACTGGTAATAACTGAATCAAAATATGGTGAAAGTCCACATTTTTCTACTTTCCTAAACTGAACCTCATTGAAACCGTTGGTGAGAATATGCATATTGTATTTAGGTTTCAGGTAATCAAGAACCTCAATCACTCCGGGGAAAACTCTGGTTTTTTCAGGGCTCCAGCTCAAATACTGCCTGCACATTTCTGCGGCACATTTGGTGTCCTGATTCAACCTTTCCATTGTAAGTCGGAATCTTTCCACACTCAGAAACTGCTTGGTGATGACTCCTGATCGGTATTTATCCCAGAGGTTTGTATTTATTTCTTGATAAGTTTTCTGAAAATTATCAAATTTGCTCACTCCTTTCTCTGCCAGGCCGTGATGATCAAATATCTCATGCAGTGTGGCAGCTGCATTGGCATCAAAATCCCAAAGGGTACGGTCCAGATCAATAAATAAATTACGATATATCCGCACTTTTTTTGTTTGCGAAAGTAAAAAATCCTTTGATACCTGCCATAAAAGTTATCCGTTTTGCTTCAACAGGGTTTCATAATGCAATAAGTATGTTTACTTTTGCCGGGCTATGGTGGTTGATCTTTTTATTCCGTGTTTTGTGGATCAGTTTTATCCTAAAACTGCTTTCAATGTAATTAAAATACTGGAAAGCATTGATGTGAAGGTAAATTACAATCCAGCTCAAACCTGCTGTGGACAGGTAGCCTATAATGCCGGAAATATTAACGAGGCCCGAAGATTAGGTGAAAAGTTCATCCGGGATATGGACGGGACAAATTACGTGCTGAGCCCCTCTGCTTCCTGCGCTCATATGATAAAGGAGCATTATAACGACTTGTTTTATAATACAGCTTTTCACCTGGAATATAAATCTTTAAAAAGGCGGATTTTTGAATTCACGGATTTTCTGGTAAACGTGATGAAAGTAAAAGATCTCGGCGCAACTTTCGATGCTAAGGTTACTTACCATCATTCCTGTACTGCAGGAAGGCAATATGGCCTTACTGATGAACCTATAGAGTTATTGAAAAATGTACGTGAGCTGGAGCTTATTGAGATGCAAAATGCCGGGGAGTGTTGCGGGTTCGGAGGAACTTTTTCGGTGAAATATGAACCCGTGTCAGTGGCAATGGTAGAAGAGAAAGTCAATAATGCATTAAAAACCGGTGCAGAATATATCACCTCTACTGAAGCCTCATGTTTGATGCAGCTTGAAATCTTCATCAAAAAAAACAAGATTGAGTTAAAAACGATTCATATTGCAGATATACTTGCAAATATGTCTTCATTATGATGAAACTTATTATTTTTACACACGATAATTAAAAATGATATGGCTAAGGCAACTTTTTAAATACGCCGAGTGTCACAGAAATAAACAAAACTAAATTTATATAATTATGAAGAAAATTGCTTTGCTTCTGATCATGATAATCCCGGTGTTAGGGATTTCCCAAAACAACGACTGGGAACTGTATAAGGATCAAAATGGAGTTATGATTTACAGTATGGAAAAGCTTTGGGATGATCCATCAGAAGGAATCAATCAGGAAATGGTGCTATTGAAATTTGTAAATACCACGGACCAGGAATTAACCATTGAATGGTTTGACGTACGTTGGTATGGCGGGAACTGCATGAACTGCGACAACTATCAGGATCCGGAATATAAACACTCTATAACGCTGGCCCCGGGAGAAAGCATTGAAGGCACTTGCAGCTTTGATTCTCCTTCAGGATTATCCATTTTCAAGCGTTTTATTCATCATGAAAATGTGAAAGCGCTTACCAACTTCGAACTGAGAGATATTCAAGTTAATCCTGTATAACCTAATTTGTGAAACCAGCGTATGATGAAAAAAATTTTAGTGCTGGCAGGTATAATCTTCGCATGGAGTTATGCCAGCAGCCAGTGTAGTATCGATATTTTGAAGCCAACACAAGACACTACCATATGTGAAGGTGATTCGCTTCAATTGATAGCCGATGGTTCATGTACCTTTTTGATGAACAACTCCTAGA
>JBEPXQ010000026.1:10075-10606 GCA_041641835.1 Bacteroidales bacterium | reverse complement strand
CAGTTCGAGAAATAGGTTGAATAATCATAAGTGGTTTTATGTGCCCTCCACCCATCAAAAGATTCATCAATAACTAAAAGGCCAACTCGATCGCAGGCATCTAAAAAAGCTTCCGATGGTGGATTATGAGCAGTTCGAACCGCGTTAAACCCTGCAGCTTTCAGCAATTCTATTTTTCTTTCTTCAGCACGATCAAAGGCTTTTGCACCCAGAGCGCCATTATCATGGTGTACATTTCCACCATTTATTAATACCGGTTCTCCATTCAATGCCCATTTTCGCGCTTTTTTGATCGCACCCTGAACCGCGAAGAAATCATTACCGTCGACAAACAATCCGTGCAAACCATAACCATCAGCCCGGTCCGAAAGCTTTTCGCAGGCATATTGTTCTGAGTTAGGCGTGGAAAGTCCGTAGCCATTGTTTTCTATGATAAACACAACGGGGAGCTTCCAAACGCCCGCAAGGTTCAGTGCTTCATGAAAATCGCCTTCACTTGTGGCGCCATCTCCGCAAAAACTGACTGCGATC
>JBEPXQ010000026.1:0-10065 GCA_041641835.1 Bacteroidales bacterium | reverse complement strand
TTTAAGTTTCTGAGCATAAGCGATTCCATCCGCAACGGGCATGGTCGCGCCTAAATGAGAGATCATCCCGAATATTTTATGATCGAGAGAACCAAAGTGAAAGGATCGATCCCGTCCGCCCGTAAATCCATCTGCATGTCCGAATAGCTGACAGAAAAGCTCATAAAGAGGAACGCCGCGAGTTGTGAAAACCCCAAGATTGCGATGCATGGGTAAAATGTAATCTTCTTTTTCAAGAGTAAGAGCCACCGCAACGGAGATTGCCTCCTGGCCAATTCCGGAAAACCATTTACTGATTTTATTTTGTCTGAGCAGTTTGAGCATTCGCTCTTCAATCAGTCGGGGGAGAAGAAGGGCTTTGTAGATTTTTTCTACATCAGCTTTGGAAAGTTTTTTATCGGTTTGGATCATTTTTTGTTTAAATCTTGATCTTAAATCGGTTTTAAAAGCAGTCTAAGGAATGTCCCCCTTCGAAGGGGGAAGACTACCACCCCAACAAATAAGCAAAAATCAACGGAGCGACAATAGTGGCGTCGGATTCAATGATAAATTTTGGAGTGTCAATTCCCAATTTTCCCCAGGTTATTTTTTCGTTGGGAACTGCTCCTGAATAGGAACCATAACTGGTGGTGGAGTCGCTGATCTGGCAGAAATAACTCCAGAATGGCGTATTCGCTTCCTCCATATCCTGATACAGCATCGGCACCACGCAGATTGGAAAATCACCGGCTATACCGCCACCGATCTGGAAAAAACCAACCCCGCTGTTGATGCTGTTATTCCTGTACCAGTTGGCAAGCATAGTCATATATTCTATACCAGACTTCACAGTTGAAGGCTTCAATTCGTTTTTCAGGCAATAGGAAGCAAAAATATTTCCCATAGTAGAGTCCTCCCAACCCGGGACAATTACAGGCAGGTTCTTTTCTGCAGCCGCTATCATCCATGAATTCCGCGGATCAATCTCATATTCATCCTTTAAAGCTCCTGAATTGAGCATCCTGTACATGAACTCATGCGGGAAGAGTCTTTCCCCTTTGTTTTCTGATTCTTTCCATATTCTGAAAATATGCTTTTGCAGCTTTCTGAAGGCTTCTTCTTCAGGGATACAGGTATCCGTAACGCGATTGAGGCCCTTTTCCAGCAGCTCCCACTCCTGCCGCGGCGAAAGGTCGCGGTAATGCGGTATCCGGCAATAGTGGGAATGCGCCACCAGATTCATAATATCCTCTTCCAGGTTGGCACCAGTACACGAGATAATATGCACCTTATCCTGTCTTATCATTTCAGCAAGTGAGCGCCCCAGCTCGGCGGTGCTCATGGCCCCGGCCAGGGTGATCATCATTTTATTGCCTTCCGCAAGCTGGTTCTCATAAGCTTGTGCAGCATCCAGCAGTGCCGCCGCATTAAAATGCCGGTAATGCTCCAGCATAAATTTACCTACAGTTCCTTTATTCTTCATCATACGCGAATTTATAGGATAATAATTTATAATACAGTTGAGCCGCCAGCATATCGGCAGCCTTATGGTGCTTATCGGGAGCAAGTTCCACGATGTCAAAACCCACGATATTTTTATAACGGAAAACCATCTTCAGGTAATTCAACACCTGGTACCAGTACATCCCGCCCGGCTCAGGAGTGCCGGTGGCCGGCATCACTGATGGATCGAAAACATCCAGATCAATGCTTACATAGACTTTTTCGCTCATCAGGTTCAGGGAATCCATCATCCATTGGTCGTGAAGCGCTATATCCGCGGCAAAAAAACATTTATCCGGATCAAAATATTCCAGCTCAGCAGCATCCATACTGCGAACCCCTACCTGGATCAGATTTGCATGCTGTGATGCTGCATGCATGGCACAGGCATGATTATAAGCGCTGTTATTATAGGTCTTGCGCAGGTCGGAATGTGCGTCAAGTTGTAGTATTGTCAGGCCGGGATATTTCTTGTAATAAGCCTGCATAATACCGATACTGATGCTGTGTTCGCCACCCAGAAATGTAAGAAAGTGCTTTTCTTTCAGAAGTTCGGTTGTCGTTTCATAAACCTCACTGTACAGCTCTTCAGCCGTTGAGTGTCCTTTTATTTCAGGAAGAATATGAATACCTTTCCTGAATACTTCAGTACCGGTTTCAATGTCATATAGCTCCATATTTTCAGCAGCTTCCAGCAGTGCATCAGGTCCTTTATCTGCACCCTTGCCCCAGGTGCTGGTGCCGTCCCAGGGAATTGGCTGCAGCCAGATTGCTGAGGTTTCCCTGTTTGCATATTTTTCTTCTATTCCTGCAAAAGTTTTCATGATTTTTGTTGATATCCCAGTATGTTAAACATTTCCTGTACCGATTGTTCTTCCCTGTAAACATAATCCACGAAGTTCCCCTTTTCATCACGATCAATGATCACATGCCTGGGAGCAGGTATAAGGCAGTGCTTAATACCTCCGTAACCACTAATGGAATCCTGATAGGCACCGGTGTGGAAAAATCCAAGGTAAAGTGGCTCCTCTTCGTCACTTGTATATTTTGGCAATAATATTTCCTGATTAAGGTCTTCCGAATTGTAATAATCCGAACTGTCGCAGCTTATTCCCCCGATATTAACCCTGTGGTACTCATGGTCCCACTTGTTGACAGGCAACAGGATAAATTTTTCATGTATTGACCAGGCATCGGGTATGGTATTCATCAGGCTGTTGTTGACTATATACCACAATTCGGCATCATTCTGCTGTTTCTGCTCCAGTACCTTGAAGATAATTGCCCCGGCCTCCCCTACTGTATATCTGCCAAATTCCGTGTATAGATGCGGCTGGGGAATATTTTCCTTCAGGCAGGCATCACGGATGTTTATGATAATCTCTTTTATCATATATTCATAATCATACTCAAACCCAAGATGGTTTTTAATGGGAAATCCACCGCCAAGGTTAAGCGAGTCCAGTGTATTACATTTTTTTCTCAGCTCGGTGTAGAGCTTCACTGCCCTCTGGAATTCTCCCCAATAATACAATGTATCCTTGATGCCCGAATCAACGAAAAAATGAAACATCTTCAGTTCCACGCTCTCGTTATTCATAATGTTGTTCTCATAAAAATCCATCATCTCGGTATGTCTGATCCCGAAACGGGATGTGTAATAAGCCGACTGCGCCTGCTCGTTAACAGCCATCCTCACTCCGATCTTTATCTTCATGGGCGAATCCAGCCTGCTGATACGCTTCAGCTCCTCGCTGCTGTCAAGAATTATAATTGAATTCTTAAACCCCGCTTTTTGAAGGCCGATTATCTTTTGAAGGTAATCATCAGTTTTGTAACCATTATGAATCACCACGCGGTCATCTTTGATTTTCCCGTCCCTGTGAAGGTTCAAAATCAGATCAATATCAAAAGATGATGAAGTCTCCAGGTTGACGTTATGCTTTAGTGCTTCCGTGATAACATGATAGAAATGGTTGCACTTGGTACAATAGCAAAAATTGTAACTGCCCTGATAATCACTGTTTTTTATGGCCCGATTAAACAGGTTCCTGGCCTTTTTTATCTGTTCTCCTATTTTTGGAAGGTAAATAAAGCGAAAAGGTGTGCCGTGTTTTTCGATGAGATACTTTAGAGAAACGCCGTGAAAGGTGAGATTTCCGTTTATCAGATCAAAGCCTTTTTGTGGGAAATAGAAGCTTTGTTCAATCAGATCAAAATATGTATTTTTCATTTAATCGCTCATAATTATTTAAATATCAATACAAGTAACGTTATGCCTGCAGAACGAACTGCACGTTATTGTCTTATGCAAATTTAGTTTAGTTTTCAATCGGAAATATAATTTTTTTATCCTGATAAACGATTATCAAAAATTTGATTTTCAAAATAAAAGAGATATTTTTAAGCAATTATTTAGTATCTGGTAAACCATCTGCCGGAATTTGCATCATATGATTGTAACAGTAATAAGTAATACCTCTATTATGAAAAAATATTTATTCTTATCCGTAATTCTTATGTTTCTAATCATCAGTGGATTCGATTTCGAGCCGGCCACTGGCGTGAACTGGGAAAAGGTAAACAGTTTTAAAGGAGTTGATGTGTTTCAGAAGAAAACAGTAAAGCAAGGAAAAGATTTTGCTCATGAATACATTTTGTTCCGATATGAGAATACCACCAACAATGTAGTTGAAATTAAATGGAAACTAAATATATGGTATGGTGTTCATTGCCGCTCCTGCAGCCTCCCGTCACCGGGTGAATATGATCTTAGCATTAAGCTTAAGCCGGGAGAAACAATCACAGGTAATGTAAATGATACTGATAAAAGGCTTCGTATATATTCACGAAACCTGAAGAAAAGCAGTAGCTCAAAGCTGACGAAAATAGAATTTAAAAACATTCGGTAAGATGAAACGAACATGAATTTTAGCATTCTAAAATACACACACGAGAATGATTAAAATTCATCGTGAGTTCCATCTGACAACTAAAATCAAAATTATAAACAGATGAAAATGAAAGCCATATATTTCAGTGTCCTTCTTTTCCTGCTTGGTATTTACAGTGCAGATGCACAGTTGATAGTCAACAAAAACATAAGTGTTCCCAATCTTGTAAAGAACGTACTGATAGGAAACGGCGTAAGTGTTTCCAACATTACCTATTCAGGAAGCCCGGATGCTTTCGGAAAATTCACCAATGGGTCACTAACCACGATAAATCTTAACTCGGGGCTAATTATGTCCACAGGTGATGTAAGTGATGCCCCGGGTCCAAACAGTTCCGGCAGCATTTCCACCAACAATGGCACAGGCAGCGATCCTCAGCTACAGGCGCTCATTCCTGGTTTTACAGTGAATGATGCTGCCGTTATTGAATTTGACTTTGTCCCTATTGGCGATACACTGCGCTTCCGCTATGTTTTTGGCTCGGATGAGTATCCTGAATTTGTTAATTCAAGTTATAATGATGTATTCGGCTTCTTTGTTAGCGGTCCCAATCCTGCCGGCGGACAATTTGTGAACGAAAACATTGCCCTGATCCCTGGCACCACGCTACCAGTTACTATCGACAATGTGAACGACGCTAATTACAGTACTTACTATTACAATAATACAGGCGGCGTAAGTATTGAATATGACGGACATACAGTGGTTCTCACAGCGGAAGTAGTTGTTACTCCCTGTATGACCTATCATTTTAAAATTGCCATAGGTGATGCAGGTGACTATTCCTATGATTCCGGTGTTTTTCTTGAAGAAGGCAGTTTTTCAACAGATGCAGTGGAGATAAAAACTGATTATTCTGTGCCTGGTGCCGGAAAAATGGCCGTGGAAGGCTGTAATGAGATCATAGTTTCAGCCAACCTGAACCAGATCAAACCCAAGCCTTATGTGGTTTATATTGACACCATGTGGGGCACGGCAACAAATGGCGTGGATTTTCCGATGGTGGCTGATAGTATTGTTATCCTTCCCGCTCACCTCACCGGCGAGCTGGTGATCTCACCTATTGCCGATCAGATAACCGAAGGTATCGAATATTTTTATCTGGTCATCCAAACCTCCATATGCAATGTGGACACTGTGGAAGTGCCAATTGTGGATTATACGCCCGTGGAGCTGACCACCACACCTGACACCCTGGTTTGTGAAGATTCCCTTCTTCTGCAGGTGGATCCACAATTTGGTCATCCCCCATATACCTACAGCTGGTCACCGTCAACAGCAATAAACAACCCTTCTGTCGCGAATCCGATGGCTTATCCGCAGCAAACAACTAACTTCGTAGTTACAGTTACAGATACCACTGCCTGCCCGGCAGTTAAAGATACCATAGCGGTGACAGTGAGCCCTAAACCTTCCGTGGGATTCATGCCCACGCCCATCAGTGGCTGTGAAATACTGGATGTAAACTTTACTGACATGAGTTCTTCTAATGTCACCAAATTTCTCTGGCGTTTTGGTGACGGAAGCACAAGCACTTCACAAAATCCGGTTCATAGTTACAGTGCAGGTAATTACGGGGTTACTCTTCAGGTGGAAACTGCTCACGGCTGTACGGACAGCTTGAGCATTCCAAATATCATCAATGTATATCAGCAGCCGGTGGCTGATTTTAGTGCAAACCCACAGGTAGTTAGTGTGGACGACCCAACCATAAATTTCACAGACCTTACCGGCGGAAGCATGTTCTGGTTCTGGAATTTTGGTGATCCGGCCATCAACAGTGATACTTCAACCATACAAAACCCATCCTACACGTATTCCAATGAAGGCACTTATATGGTAATGCTAATTACATATAACGACAAAGGCTGTGCCGACACTACCTTTAAAGAAGTGAGGGTAATTATTGATAAAATCACCATTCCTAACGTGATAACTCCAAATGATGACAGCTTTAATGACCAATTTGTCATTGAAAATATAGAAAAGCTCGCCCATTCCAGGCTGATCATTTACAACCGCTGGGGCAAGAAAGTCTATGAGATGGAAAACTACCGTAACAACTGGGATGCTGATGGTCTTGCCGATGGCACTTATTATTATATCCTGGAATATGAAACCCTGCTGAATAAACGTCAGGCTTCCGGTAGCATCACGGTGCTGAGAGAATAGGCAAAATCCGCCTTTCTCGACTGATATGCTTTTTGCTATGCTTCTGCCCTGGAAATGCAGGTCGTGGCTATTTAATTTTCGATAATCAGTATCGGAAAATTACGAAAAATAATTTTCAGGGCTTTTGTTTCCACGAAACAATTCGTAATTTTGCGAACAACTAACAAGAAGATGAAAAAACCAAAGGATAGCATTCCGCTAAAGTCCCCGGCGATTACGGAGCGGCAAAAGCAAGCAGCCCGCTTTGCCAAAGCCCTGGGACATCCGGTGCGCATATTTGTGGTTGAATTTCTGGCTAAACAAAGCTGCTGCTATAGTGGCGACCTGTCAGAAATACTGCCGGTAGCAAAATCAACCCTTTCGCAACATTTAAAGGAGCTTAAAAACGCGGGGCTGATCCAGGGGACCATCGAGTCACCGAAAATCAGATATTGCCTGAACCAGGATAACTATGACATGGCCAGGCATTTGTTTTATAAAATACTTGATGATCAGAAATAAAAATTAACAGACAGATGAAAATTGCAACAAATCTTTTACTGATGTTCGTGCTGCTGAGTGCCTCCTGTGGAAACCGGCAGAACACCAATGACAGCGGATCAGAAAACATCCCGGATGATAAGGTTAAAGTGGTTTACTTCCATTACACTGATCGCTGCGTAACCTGTAATGCCGTGGAAAAAGCTGCTAAAGAGGCAGTAGAGCAGATGGCTGCGGATGATGTGGTATTTCTCCACTATAATCTGGAAGAGCCCGAAGGAGAAAAAGCCGGCAAAAAGTACAAAGCCGCAGGCCAAACGCTTCTGGTTGTTTCAGGTGATCACAGGTATAACCTTACCACTGATGCCTTCATGTATGCACGTGGTAACCGGGAAAAAGTGAAGGAAATGATACAGGAAAAGATAAAAGCCATCAAAGGATAGCATGGAAGAATTTCTTACTGAGCTATATTCCGGGAGTACTTTTCCCCTGGTATCGGCCCTGGTATTGGGCCTCATGACAGCCATCAGCCCCTGCCCTCTGGCCACTAATATCACAGCCATTGGCTTTATCAGCCGGGATGTGGAAAAAAAGCGGCGGGTTTTTTACAGCGGGCTGATCTATACAGCCGGCAGGGCTATATCCTATACCCTGCTGTCGTTTATTATTATCCTGGGAGCGGATACCTTCAGGCTTTCATCCTGGTTTCAGATGCATGGTGAAAAAATACTCGGTCCTTTGCTCCTGCTCATGGGATTATTTATGCTGGGCATCTTTAACTTCAGTGCCGGTGGCGGCACAGGAAAGATCACGGAGTTCTTCCAAAAGCGACAGCAGCATATTTACCTGGATGCTTTGCTACTGGGAATTTTATTTGCCCTGGCCTTTTGTCCTTACAGCGGTGTTTTGTTCTTCGGTGGCCTTATACCGATGACGGTAAGTGCTTCCGATCTTTATCTGCCCGTGGTCTTTGCTGTGGGTACAGCCATCCCGGTGATTATTTTTGCCTGGCTGCTGGCTTTCACAGTCTCAGGTGTGGGGCAGTTTTACAATCGTATCAAAAAAATCGAATATTGGTTTAGAAGAATTATCGCTGTTCTGTTTCTGGGAATGGGTATTTATTACATTATAGAAGTTTATTTCTGAAAACAACAACAACAATGAAGATACTGATCCTTTGTACCGGAAATTCCTGCCGCAGCCAGATGGCTCATGGCTATCTGCAGTCCTACAATGCTGACATGGATGTTAGGTCAGCCGGAACAGAACCGGCTCCTGAAGTAAATCCCAATGCAATAAAGGTCATGAAAGAAGAAGGAATAGACATATCCGGCCATCAACCTGTTCAATTGGATTATTATTTGATCGAGCCCTGGAATTATGTAATTACAGTATGTGATTCAGCCAAAGAAAAGTGCCCTGTTTTTCCCGGCAGCGTTGATCACCGGCTTCATATCAGCTTTGCGGATCCCGCTGAAGCCACAGGGACTGAGGAAGAGATATTAACAGAATTCCGCCGTATCCGGGATCAGATAAAACAGGAATTCACCAGGTTGTATCAGGATATGATAAGCAAAGAGTTATGAGCAGAAAAAACAGGCGCGGACTATCATTCCTGGATCGTTATCTTACACTTTGGATATTTCTGGCTATGGCGGCCGGTGTACTCACCGGCTATATCCATCCACAGATAGCAGGCTTCTGGAACAGCTTCAGTGTTGGAACTACCAATATACCCATTGCAGCAGGACTGATTATCATGATGTATCCGCCGCTTGCGAAAGTACGCTATGAAGAACTCCGGCAGGTGTTTAAGAATTTCAGGATACTTGGCCTCTCCCTTGTGCAGAACTGGCTGATAGGGCCTGTATTAATGTTCGCTTTGGCCATACTCTTTCTTCAGGACTACCCGCACTACATGACCGGGCTCATCCTGATCGGTCTGTCAAGGTGCATTGCCATGGTCATCGTGTGGAATGACCTGGCCAAAGGCGACCCGGAATATGCCGCCGGCCTGGTGGCTTTTAATTCCATTTTCCAGATATTATTCTTCACGCTTTATGCCTGGTTTTTTATCACATACCTGCCTGAGCTGATGGGAATGGAATCTGCCGTGGTGGATGTGAGCATGGGCCAGGTTGCAAAAAGTGTACTGATTTATCTCGGAGTCCCTTTCGCTGCTGGATTTTTAACCCGCCTTATTTTGATTCGCCGCAAATCAAAAAGCTGGTATCAGGATAAATTTGTGCCAAAAATCAGTCCTCTTACCCTGGTTGCTCTGCTGTTTACTATCTTCGTGATGTTTTCACTCAAAGGGGAATATATTATGAAAATACCTTTTGACGTGGTAAGGATAGCCATTCCTCTTGTTATCTATTTTGTAGTCATGTTCCTGGTTTCATTCTTCATGGGCAAGAAGCTGGGTGCTGACTACTCCAAAACCACCACCATAGCCTTTACGGCAGCCAGCAACAATTTCGAACTGGCCATTGCAGTGGCCATAGCGATGTTTGGCATTAATTCCGGGGAAGCCTTCGCGGCAGTAATAGGCCCTCTGGTGGAGGTTCCCGTTCTAATCGCGCTGGTGAACCTGGCTTTGCGGTTTCAGAAGAAATACTTTAAATGAGTAAGGGCCAGCTGAAACAGTGTTTTTTTATATTTTCTGCATTTTTCACTTTACAACATAGCGACAACCCGTTTTATATTTACTATTCGGCTAACAATAGATTTATAGAAATGGATATCAGGTATTTATTTGCATTGTGATTTATTTAAAATAGTTTATGATATTGAGAATCTTTTATATTGCCATTCGGTCATTAACTACAGATTATAAATCATATATAACAGTTATCAGATATCAGAACAAATACATATAGTACATTTATATTTCTAGCTCCTGCTTAGTGAATTATAGGTTCGTCTTAGGTTCGTCACAGATTCGTCCCGGGCAGGTCATAGCGGTATCGTTCATTTA
>JBEPXQ010000025.1:0-10629 GCA_041641835.1 Bacteroidales bacterium | reverse complement strand
GATCTATACAGCCTCAATTCATTAGTCTTTATCTGAATGACTGTTTAGCTGAAGAACGCCTGGAATCAGTGTGTTCTTCAGCTTTATTTTTTTATTGTATTTTTGTCTGTCTGCACATTTTTTTCAGAAAAAACAACCATCAAAAAAAGTAATTATGGATAAACGCGTGATCATTACCGGTGCAACCAGTGGGATAGGAAAAGCAATTGCTCTGAAATTTGCTGAAAATGGTTATCACCTGATCATTACAGGAAGACGGAAGGAAAGACTTGAAGAGCTCAAAAACCTGATTTTATCCAGGCATAAGGTTGATGTTCTTGATCTTTGTTTTGATGTACGAAATAAAGAAGCAGTCCTTGACAACCTCACCTTAAATTCACCATGGGATAAGGTTGATGTATTGGTGAATAATGCCGGCCTTGCTGTAGGAATGAGCAAGATACAGGAAGGAGAGATTGATGATTGGGAGCGGATGATTGATACCAATGTAAAAGGTCTGCTCTATGTCAGCCGGGCTGTGATGCCATATATGGTATCGCGCAACAGCGGGCATATAATTAACATCGGATCCATTGCCGGCAAGGAGGTTTACCCAAATGGTAATGTATATTGCGCCAGCAAGCACGCTGTGGATGCCATAACCAAAGCTATGCGTACCGATGCGCTGCAACATAATATCAGGGTTACTCAGATAGCACCCGGCGCAGTGGAGACTGAGTTTTCGGTGGTTCGATTTAAGGGAGACCAGCAAAAAGCCGACAAGGTTTACGAAGGATTTAAGCCTCTTAGCGGTGACGATATTGCAGAAGTTACATATTTTGCGGCAAGCCTACCACCCCATGTAAACATAAATGACATGGTGGTAATGCCTACTGCACAGGCCACTGCAACAAATGTACACAGGAAAAACTAAAAACTAAGCTATGCAGGAAATAACACGCATTTTCGATCTGCTGCCTCACAATCTGGAGAAATTCGGAGAAACCAACGAGGTGGTAGCCGGTAAGGAAGACGGAGAGTGGAAAGTATTTACAGTAAAAGAATATGCTGATTGTGTTCAGCACATCAGTAGCGGTCTTATTGAACTTGGCGTAATGCCGGGGCAAAAAATCGCCACCATCTCTAACAACCGCCCGGAGTGGAATTTTCTGGACATGGCTATTATGCAGATAGGTGCTGTACATGTGCCTATCTACCCCACAATCAGCCAGAGCGACTATGAATATATCCTGAACCATGCTGAAGTTCAGTATGTTTTCGTGGCCGGATGGGAACTACTTCGGAAAATCGAACACATATTGCCGAATATCAGCACCTTGAAAGATATTTATACGTTTAAGGAACTGCGTGAATACAAGCATCTGAATGAATTAATTGCTCTAGGAAAAGAAAATCCTCACAATCATGAGATTGAAAAGCGGCAAAATGAAACAAAATCAGATGATGTAGCCACTATTATTTATACCTCAGGTACTACAGGCAATCCTAAAGGTGTAATGCTGAGCCATAAAAACATCATCTCCAATTTTAAGGCTGTAAGCTGGATTCCTCCCATCGATCATGAGAGCCGGGCCTTGAGTTACCTTCCGCTGTGTCATGTGTATGAGCGAATGCTCAATTATATGTATCAGTACATGGGCACCACGGTTTACTATGCTGAAAATATCGGAACCATAGTGGATAACCTGAAAGAGGTAAAACCACAGATCATGTCTTCGGTACCCAGGCTGCTGGAAAAGATTTACGATAGAATAATCGCCAAAGGCAGGAGGCTAAAAGGAGTACAAAAGAGCATCTTTTTCTGGGCGGTAAACCTGGGGCTTGGTTACGGAAGAAAAAGCGGCTGGTTTTATAAAATTCAACTTTCATTGGCCAACAAGCTGGTATTTAATAAATGGCGGGAAGCCCTTGGTGGCAATTTCAGGCTGATCGTTTCAGGCGGCGCAGCTATACAGCCACGCCTTGCACGCATTTTCTGGGCGGCACGCATACCCGTGCTCGAAGGCTACGGACTTACCGAAACTTCACCGGTGGTAGCTGTCAGCCATTTTGGAGAAAACGGCTTGAGATTTGATGCCGTGGGACCGGCACTCAAGGGTGTGGACATCAAAATAGCCTCCGACAATGAAATCCTTGTGAAAGGCCCCAATGTAATGCAGGGCTATTACAGAGAAGAAGAAATGACCAGGCAGGTTATAGATGAAAACGGCTGGTTTCACACAGGTGACGTGGGCCTGATGAAAGAAGGCCACCTGAGAATTACAGGAAGAAAGAAAGAAGTATTTAAAACCTCTTTTGGGAAATATGTTTCACCTCAACCACTTGAAAACAAACTAAAAGAATCACCATTTATCGAAAATGCAATGGTGGTGGGTGAAAATCAGAAATTTGCAGCAGCGCTGATCTCACTGGATTTTGATCATCTGAAGTCATGGTGCCGGGTGAAAGGAGTAAATTACACCAGCAATGAAGAAATGGCAAAAGATCCGGTCATCAGAAAACGAATAAAAAAAGACATAGATGAATTCAATAAAGGATTTGGTGAAACAGAGCAAATAAAGAAGTTTGCATTGATTCCCCAAACCTGGAGCATGGAAAACAAAGAGCTCACGCCAACCCTCAAACTAAAAAGGGATGTGATAAGCAGGAAATACAAAGATCAGATAGATAATCTGTTTCAGAATAAACAATCATAAATCAATTAATTGTCCGCAGAAGGCGGAACACACTCGATTATGATATCTGACTGATGAAATAAAATTTTAGACAGATGAACAGGATATTTGACTTACTCGGGCTTTATAAAACCAGCTATGCCGACAAAGAAGACGCATTGGCTGTGAAGCGCAATGGCAAATGGATAAAGTATTCGGCTTCTGATTATATTCAAAACAGCACACTGGTGAGCCAGGCTTTTTTGAGCATGGGTATTTCGAAAGGCGACCAGGTGGCAACAATCATGGATAACTGCCCCGAATGGAATTTTATTGATATGGGAATCATGCAGATTGGAGCACGGCAGGTTCCCGTCTATCCTACTATTAGCCGCGAGCACTTCAGTCATATCTTTAAAGATGCTGAAGTGAAAGCAGCAGTATTGTCAAGCAAGGAAACCTATGATAACATCAAAGATATCCTGGAAGAAAACAACATCAGGGTTTTTATTCTGGAGACTTCTGAAGATGCAGAAAGCTTTGATGATCTCATCAGATACGGGAAAGAAAATCCTGCTCAAGAAAAGATCCGGGAGCTATCTGAATCCATAACCGAAGAAGATACAGCTACTATCATTTATACCTCGGGTACAACAGGCTTACCCAAAGGAGTGATGCTTTCGCATCGCAACCTGGTAAGCCAATTTACCACCGTAAGCAAATTAACCGAGCTCAAACCAACTCAGACTGCTTTGAGCTTTCTGCCGTTGTGCCATGTGTATGAACGCATGTTGAATTATATGTATCAGAATCTTGGCCTGTCTGTTTATTATGCTGAATCCATTGATAAGGTAGGCGAGTACATCAGGGAAGTTAAACCCCACATTTTTTGTGCAGTGCCACGGGTATTGGAAAAAACCTATGATAAAATAGTGGCAGCCGGACGTGATCTCAGCCCGGTTCCGAAAAACATTTTTTTCTGGGCACTGAACCTGGGGAAACGCTATGATCTCCATAATAAAGGAAGCATTTTTTACCGTATTCAGTTATTTTTTGCTGATATGCTGATCTATCGAAAATGGCGCAGTGCATTGGGAGATCGTCTGGAGATCGTGGTCAGCGGAAGTGCCAGCTTACAGGAGCATATTGCAAGAGTGTTCTGGGCTGCCGGCATACAGGTTATGGAAGGCTACGGGCTAACAGAATCCTCGCCGGTAATTGCCGTTTCCACACCCTTCCCTCTGCAGGTTAAGCTGGGTACTGTGGGTCCCGTTCTGCCCGGTGTACAGCTTAAAATAGCAGAAGACAGGGAGATTATGGCTAAAGGGCCTAACATTATGCAAGGCTATTTCAAGCATCCGGAATGGACAGAGAAAGTAATAACTGAAGACGGCTGGCTGAAAACCGGTGATATTGGTAAAATGGAAGGAAAATACCTGAAGATCACCGACAGGAAAAAAGCCATGATCAAAACTTCAGGTGGCAAATATATTTCACCACAGGTGGTGGAAAATATGATGAAAAGCTCTCCTTTTATTGAACAAATAGTAGTGGTTGGAGAAGGTAGAAATTATGCAGCCGCTCTGATCGTTCCCGATTTTGCACATCTCGAATCCTGGAGCAGGGTTAAAGGCATAGATTATGAAGGACCTGAAAAGGCAATACAAACCGGCAGGATAGTTAAAAGAATCACGCAGGATATAGCGAAAATAAATCAGGAACTCGGGAAGACCGATCAAATAAAGAGATTTAAACTGCTACCGGAACCTTTCACTATTGAAGACCAGACCCTCTCTCCCACACTCAAGGTCAGGAGGACACAAATATCAAAAACCTACGATGAAACTATCATGAAATTATACAAGGGTGAAACAGGAACAGACGTCGTAGATAAAGAACAGGATACCAATAGCTAATAAAAATACAAAAGCGGGTTCAGTACGCAACTGAAGCCCGCTTTTGGTTTAGTCCTTATTCTCTTTATTCCACTACAATTTTCTTTGAAAGAATTTCATTTTTTTCTGATCTAACCACAAACAGGTACATCCCAGCAGGCAAATTTTGAGTACTGAAGCTAACCTCATGTCTTCCCGGCTCGATATATGCTTCTTTCAGAATCTTGATTTTTCTTCCCTGAAGATCATATACTGCCATTGTCATCCACTGCAGGCTCTTATTCTCAAACTCCACAAAAACCTGATCATTTCTGTTAACCGGATTTGGATAGGTTTTTAAAGAAGAAAATGCTGGTAACTCAGTAACATTCACTGTACTGTCATCAGGCTGGCTCATGAGTTCCGATACCCAGGTACCCTGAATACGGCGGTTAAAGTGTCCGATCTTTTTTTCATAGCCATATGAAGTAGAAACCCATACTCGCCCCGGGTGGTTATAGCGTGGCTGGCTGCCTGTGTAATCGCCCCAACGGTCAGGTCCTCCCATTATATTAATTATGGCTTCTCCTTTACGTAATGTAATCCTTTCTGAATAATGGTCGTTCCCTTTATAAAACATGGCAGAGCTTCCCGGATATTCATTTTCACTGGAATGATTAAAACTAAGCATAGCATGTTGGCTGCCTGGGGTTTTGCCGGTGTATGATATATTTGGATACCCGTAATCCAGCGTATCTTTAAAAATATTTCCGTGAATTACCGGGTTATTTGAAACATCAGAGATTATTCCATGGTAAATGGTGGCATGCCCGTTGACAGTATCAACACAATTGCCCACAAATTGAATCTTATCATCCTGGTAGAAGGCTCCCAGAACGCGGGCATCATTAGTTTGCAGTTCATTGGACACGGGCTGCATGGCTGTGGGAGGCGCACCATATATAAAATCTGATGTCAGGGCCTGCACATTCAGTGTTGTTGCAGGATCCTGTAGTGTACTTGTAATTTCCACCAGGAAAAAGGTATCATTCTGAACAGAAAAATTCCTGTTGGACATCAAATACATGTTAGGCCCGAAGGTTTGATTTCCACCCGGTACCGGATGAAGGTTCCTGATAGGTTTTCCACCGAATCCTATATTATTCCATAATGCAGCCAGCAGGTTTCCCCCTGAAAATCCTGAGCTTTTATCAATCTGCCAAACAACACTTTCGTCGAAAGATGTTTGCCATGACCCACCGTAATGCAGCAGGTTACCCGTAATAAACAGTTCATCATCCGTTACAGCAATGGCAGGAAAATCGGTCCAGTTAGTGTCGTTTGGCAGCGGGTCGCCGGGGATTTTATACATATTCCATTGCCCGGTGGGATCATTGGTTTGCGAGAAGCCAACAATAATATTAGTTAATGTATCAGAGCTGGCCCCGGCAAGATGAACACTGATAAAACGGTCAGCTGAAGGATCGTATAACACCTTGGGATCATATTGATGGCCTGAAATAGTATCCAGGGTGTCAGCAAATGCATTAAGGCTGATATGCTTCAGGAGGCTGTCTGCATCCACATCATACATATAGATGTTTGAGTTAATGGCTGAGATGAGAATCCCATCATTACTTATTGCCATCGTATTATCATTGGGTACACCATAATTAAACTCATTTGCTTTAAAATTCCTGTTTACAACAGGGGTATCAGCATCAAAAAAGATATCTCTGCTGCTCACGCCGGTTTTCACATTTCCGGGTGCTTTGCGGGGGAATCGTGTTTCCACTTCACGTTTCACATCTCCCAATCCTTCTTTATATTTCTGGTTTCCTTCGCGGAACTTCTCAATTGTATTCAGGTCGAAATCCCAGCCGTCCTGAGCCTTACGCACATCCACAGTACGGTATTTGGAGAAAACAAATTCGGTTTTCTTTACGTTAATATTATCAGTGGTATTTTGTGCATTTACCAATACCGGCAAAGCGAACGCACAAACAATGATGAGCAGATTTTTCATTTTTATTGAAGTTTATATTTCTTCTGCAAAAATACATGATCTGATAACAAATTCATCATTAAGAAAGAAGAATTTAAAAAAGGATATCTTTGCCGCAGCATTGATCAAAAGAAATTAATTATGAGACGTATTTTATTAGCAGTTTTTCTAACCCTGCCGTTTTTATTGTCCAATCAGGCAAAGGCACAGGAATGGGTAAGAAAAATGCAAGACCCTGAGGTTAATTTTTACGAAGTTCAGAAATCATTTTACGAGTACTGGGATGGCAAAGAAGTAACCAAAGGAAATGGCTGGAAACAATTTAAGCGCTGGGAATATTTCATGGCACCCCGTGTAAACGACAGCGGATACATCCCCCGCCCTGCCATCACCTGGCAATCATATAATGCTTCCATCGCAAAACAAAACGGAATAAAGAACGCTGATCCGGCGGACTGGAGACACCTGGGGCCTGTGGATGTACCCACCCATGGAGGCGCCGGCCGCCTCAACTGTATTGCCTTTCACCCCACCAATGCAGATATAATGCACGTTGGCGCTCCTTCAGGAGGATTATGGACCACCAACAACGGAACAGCCAGCTGGTCAACAAATACCGACGACCTTGCCGCTATCGGCATTACAGATATAGTGGTTGATCACAGCAACCCGGATATCGTTTATGCTGCCACCGGTGATGCCGATGCAGCTGATACTTATTCTATCGGTGTGATCAAATCAACTGACGGCGGTAATACATGGAATGCTACTGATCTGGCTTTTGTGGTGCAAAATAATATCAGACTGCGCCGGCTTATTATGCATCCTGCAAATTCGCAGATACTGTATGTGGCTGCAAACAATGGATTGTATAAAACCACCGATGGAGGCGACAACTGGAACCGCATCAGACCCGGCTTTTATTACGATGTTGCCTTTAAGCCCGGGAATCCGAATACGCTTTACCTGGCAACTCCTTCCAACATACTTATATCCACCCAGGCAGGACAAAACTTCCAAGTTGTAACCTCACTTAACTTCAGCTTTAATCCTGGCAGGATAGCCATCGGGGTTACTCCCGCGGATACTAATTATATTTATATCCTGGCATCAAACGATAATGATAACAGTTATGGAGGCATTTACCTTTCCACTGACGGGGGAACCACTTTTACAGAAAAATCAACCAGTCCGAATATTTTCGGCTGGAGTAGCGATGGCAGTGGTGGTGGCGGACAGGCCTGGTATGACATGGCCATAACTGTGTCGCCACTGGATCCTGACCTTGTTGTAGTGGGAGGCATAAATATCTGGCGGAGCTTTAATGGCGGAGCCAACTGGGCGCTGAGCGGCCACTGGAGAGGCGATGGTGCACCATACGTTCATGCTGATATTCATGGCCTGAAGTTCTACCCAAACAGCACAAAGATATATGCCAGCACCGACGGCGGACTGTTCGTATCACAAAATAACGGGCAATCCTGGGCTGATCATAGCGACGGGCTTGCTATCGCACAGATGTACCGCCTTGGCGCTTCAACTCAAAGTAAGTATAAGATATTGACAGGATGGCAGGATAACGGTACAAACCTTAAAACTAACGTCTGGACCAAAATGCTTGGAGGAGACGGCATGGAAGCCATTGTAGATTATTCTGATGACCAGGTGATGTACGCTTCCTATTATTATGGCAGAATCTACCGTACAACCAATAGTGGTTACGACTGGAACAATATCACTGACAATGTACCCGGCGATGGGGCCTGGGTTACACCATACCTGCAGGACCACAATGACCCGAACACCTTGTATCTTGCTTATGAAGATGTCTATAAATCAATTAACAGGGGAGATACATGGACAAAAATTTCCAATTTTGGTGGTTATAATATGCGGGCATTGGCAGTGGCTCCTTCCAACAGTGATTACATATACACAGCTACCTATAATAACCTTTACAGAACCAAAGACGGAGGCGCTAACTGGACTAATATTGTTGGTAATATCCCAAATACAATTACTTACATTGCTATTGACCCGAATAATCCTGAAAGAGTTTTTGTTACAACTTCAAATTACACCTCCGGGGAAAAGGTATATATGAGTGAAGATGCCGGTGATAACTGGACTAACATTTCCGGTAATCTACCAAACCTGCCAGCAAATTGCATTGTATATGAAAGAAATTCACCCGACGGGCTTTATGTTGGTATGGATGTAGGTGTTTACTACCGCGACACTATGCTGGGTGACTGGATACAATACTCGCAAAATCTTCCAAATGTAATTGTTAACGAACTACAGATCAACTACCAGCACAACCTTCTGCGTGCAGCCACTTACGGACGCGGGTTGTGGGAAAGCCACCTGTATTCAGTGGTGGGAGTTGATGAAGAATTAAAACCTGAGAAAAAACTAAAGGTTTACCCTAATCCTGTTAGCGATGTGCTTAAGGTGGAAATGCCGCAAAGCTCCGCTGCCTATACCATTCAAGCCTTTAATGTGAATGGGGAATTGGTGCTTGAGAAGCAGGTTGGGAATCTGCCGCAGGCTAACATAAACGTCTCAGCATTAACCCGTGGCGTTTATCATATTCGCGTGGTGAATAACAAACAAGTGTGGTCTGCAAGTTTTATAAAGATAAAGTAAACTAAGAGAGCATTTTTCTCATAACAATTAGGTGCACTGCCGGCTACTGTCACAGTGCACCTTTTTTTATGCTTTGCCGTGCAGAGTTTTTAAAAAACTGATTTTCATTTGCTATCTTTGCGGCGTAAATGGAATACCAGGTTCATACTTTAGCAAACGGCATCAGGCTTGTACACAAGCACTGGCCTTCAGTAGTGGCAAACTGCGGCATCATCATCAATACGGGAAGCCGGGATGAGACCGATTCTGAAAAAGGCATAGCACACTTTATCGAGCACACCATATTTAAAGGCACTCGTCACCGAAAGGCCTATCATATTCTTTCACGTATTGAAAATGTTGGTGGCTTGATGAATGCATTCACCACCAAGGAAGATACCTGCATCTACGGCTCCTTTCTGAAACATGATTATGCAAGAGCACTTGAATTGTTTGCAGATATTTCGCGTAACGCCACATTCCCTGTAAAGGAGATCGAAAAAGAAAAAGACATTGTCCTGGATGAGATTAACTCTTATCTGGACACCCCATCCGAAGCTATCTTTGATGAATTTGAAGATATGTTGTTCCGGGGACACCCCTTGGGATCAAACATTTTGGGAACACCGGAAACGGTAAAAAATTTCAACCGGAAACATATATTGCGGTTCATGCGCAGAAACTACCACACTGACCAAACGGTGATCTGTTCAGTGGGGGATATTCCATTTAAGCGCCTGGTGGATCTTGCAGAAAAATATTTCGGTAATATTGAAGCTTCCTTCAGAAGAAAGGAAAGGGAAGCTTTTTATGCTTCACCTGCATTTACAGAAAAAAAAGCGCGAGCCAATTTTCAGGCTCACAACATAACCGGGGCACCGGCATACTCACACAAAAGTTCGAAAAAATATGGCCTTACCCTGTTAAGCCATATCCTGGGCGGGCCTGGTATGAGCACACGTTTGAATATGAATATCAGTGAAAAACACGGGTTTTGCTATAACCTGGAATCTCATTACCAATCATATACTGATACCGGCATTTTCATGATATACATGGGTACCGATTTCGGTTATATGGATAAAACAATCAACCTGGTTGAAAAGGAGCTAAAAAAGCTGAGGGAAAACAAGCTTGGAACCCTGCAGCTGCAGCGCGCAAAGAAACAGCTGATCGGCCACATGGCTATTGGCAATGAATCAGCACTTAATCAAATGATTGCCATGGGTAAAAGCTTATTGTTGTTTGATAAAGTGGAAACGTTGGATGAAACCATCAGGAAAATCAATGATATAAGCAGCGATCTGTTGCTAGAAATTGCAAATGAAATACTCGCGCAGGAAAACCTTAGCCACCTGACATATGTGAGCAGGGATCAGAAGTAATATCATTAGACCGGGCCATGGTAAAAACATGGATTCGCGCCAGCATGATTATGTTAGGTTAATCTATCTAAAAAGTATTATTC
>JBEPXQ010000024.1:0-11206 GCA_041641835.1 Bacteroidales bacterium | reverse complement strand
CACAACTACATCCATAGTGTCCACATACCATTCGTAGGTCCAGTCGGTATCAAAACCCGGATCAAATGTGATATCAGCATCTGCACAGATAGCAGTGTCATTGCCAAGTTCGATAACGGGGTCGGTGCCAAAAGCAACATCATCAATGGCAGAGTTACAAAGGCCGGATCCAAATCCAGATACTCCTCTGAATCTGACAATGATAGTGTCATTAGCCAGTGTGTCGAAGTTAAGGGTGAACAATTGCCAGGAATTAGTTATCGCTTTATCGTGAATAAGAATATCCTCATTCCAGGAGGCACCCATGTCGGTAGAGATGTCAATATGAATTGGGTTGGCTACAGCACTACTTCCTATCCATGCTTTATAATTCATCTTGATGTTATTGGGAGTAGAACTCAAGTCAACAGGAGGTGTCAATAGATTGACAGGGTTGTTGGAAGTGGTGATGCTGAAATCATCCAACATGGCATAGTAGCCGGTGCCGGTTGTGGCATCTTCAGAAGGTCCGTTTGTATCTGACGTATGGAAGGTCCAGTCTTCGGAACCACCATCATTCTGATCGTTATGCCATTTTCCAGGAATATTACCGTTGGACTCGAAGTCCTCAACATAAGGGAAGCTTGTTATAACAACATCCTCAATTTCTCCTGAGAGTGGAATCTCCTTGTTTGCAGAATTGGCAACAATATCAATTTTTCCAGTATACAGTCCGGCAGATGAGCCCTGGAAAGAAACCTCAAAACTGATGCTTTCATGCATCGCCAGGTCTATTGGATATGTGTTGGTGTCAATGATAGAGAAGTTAGCAGTGTTCATGCTGTTTAAGCCTAATGAGCTTATTGTCAGCAAGCCGTAGCCTTTGTTTTTGATGCTAACTACCTGCTTAGCGGTATCCGGGAATATGTTTCTGATTTTATTGAAATCAACAGAATCGTGGGATGTGAAATAAACCGGTCCGGTTGGTTCAGTATCCAGTAAAAGATCATCAATATATAGATTGATATATGTTGTACTTAATGCCAGTTTGAATGCAATATAATTACCTGTTCCGGTATAAGATGAAAGGCTAACATTTCTTATTTCATAAGTATCTTCGGGAGGATAAACAGTATCAACCATTGCAAATGTTGAGGCATCTGTTGGGTCTGTCATAACACCCACAAAGAGTGTATCATCATCATTATCACCTCTAACATAGAATTCGAGCCATTTGTCAGTAAGGTTACCACCGTAATAAGGCATAATACTGATCAAATCCCCACTGCTGCTGTTGGCATTGTATAATTCAAGAGTCTGATCACCGGTATGAGAAGCAGAAGTATTTTCAACATTGGCAACAGCAGAAGAAGAGGAAAGATTATTGAAGGCAGTCCAGCCCTTTGCGTATTCACCATCTATATCGTCTTCGAAGTCTGTGGTGTATGGCATTGGATGATTTGTGATTTCTACAAATGAAGAGTCATTTGTATTATCAGCATCTGTTGATAATTCGGAATACACTTCCAACGTACTTGTACCAGTTGGGTAAATTACTTTCTGATTAAAGGTGAAAACAATAGTATCCAGGGAGTTAAGTGTGCCTGTGTTATAAGTTTCCTGAACCACTGTTGTTCCTCCATCAATTGTATAAGACAGTGGGACGCTGGAATGTGAATTGGTACCCAGGTTTGCAAGCGTAACTTTTACATCTTGTTCTGTATTGGCATCAATTGCAAATTCCATGGTTTCAATATTAATGATTGCAACATCATTGGCTTTAGGTTCAAAGAGTTTCAGATTGTCGATATAGAAGTAGTCATAGGTTGTACCACAGCCATGTTTTAAGCCTATGTATTTTCCACTTCCGGTGTATGAATCAAGTTTAATCAAGTAATTATCATAGGTTTCATCCGGGGGTACAATAGTATCAACGCCGGTAAAAGTAGTTTCATCATTAGGGTCATCCAAAACGCCAATGATAAGCGGGCTGTCATCCTGCCCTCTTACGGCCATGCTTAACCATTTGTTAGTTATTGTATTTCCCCTGTATTCTGGTAGTATGGCAATAATGTCATCCGATGACCCGGCGCCGCTATTGTACATTTTCAATGAGTAGCTGCCCTCATAGGCATAGGTTGAACTGCTGTATGCGTATGCATATGCACTACTATAAGTTTCTAAATAACGCCAGTTTTCAGGAAGATCAGTTGTTGATTCGTTTTCAAAATCATTATAGTATGGCAGTGCATAATTGTGAATCTGAGCAAATACAGTATCATTATCGTTAATGGTATCTCCGGGATTATTAACCACAGCAGCACAATAATTAAGTCCGGCAGCCAAAGAAACTTTCTGGTTGAAAGTAAAAGAGGCGGTGTCAAAAGTGTTAATAGTTCCGGTAAAGGTCTCTGTTATAATAGTAGTGCCACCATCAATTGAATATTTGACAGGGATGTTTGATTGTGCGGCAGACCCCTGGTTAGTGATGCGAATGACAAAGTCTTGTTGTGCACCATTATCAATTCCTGAATTGGGAGCAGTGATATCGATAATAGCCAGGTTGTTGGATGATGGTTGGTAAAGACTTAGGTTGTCAATATAGAAATCATCATAGGTAGTTTCAAGGCCATGCTTTAAACCAACATATTTTCCACTGCCGGTATAGTCAGCAAAGGTTATGATATAATTTTGGTATGATCCATCCGGTGGGATAATTGTATCCACCCCAATAAATGTAGTTTCATCCGTTGGGTTTGTGAGTACTCCAATGATGAGAGGACTGTCGTCTTCTCCTCTTACTTGCATTTCCAGCCATTTATCTGCCAAGGTACCTCCGTGGTAAGCAGGCATTACAGCAATTAAATCACCACTGGTTGAAGTTTCATAAAAATGTAAGCTTTTATCTCCATCATAGGATAATGTTCCATCATATACCTCAACATAAGAAGAAGTTGATGCAGTATTAATATAAGTCCAGCCATCCGGCATTTCATCCTCTACTTCGCCTTCAAAGTTGTTTTCATAAGGTAAATCATAATTATAAACTTCAGCAAAGGCAGTGTCATTATCATTCAGCGTATCACCAGGATTGCTAACCACAGCAACACAGTTATTGATTCCGTTGGTAAGTGTGGCTTTCTGGTTAAAGGTGTATGTGATTGTGTCACCCGGGGCTATCGGTCCTGCAAAGGTTTCGGTTACGATGGTAACACCTCCGTCGATAGAGTATTTGACAGGGATGTTCGACTGTGACGCAATGCCACTGTTGGTCAATTGTATTACTACATCATTAGCCATTGAATTTTCGATGAAGGAAGTAGGTTCTATGATTTGAGTTACTCCTAAATCATTTGTGGAAGGTTCATAGATGTAAAAATCATCAACCCAAACATTGTAGTCTGAATATGTTGAAGTATAGGTGTTTTCAGCCCAAAGCTTTATTTTGAACACACCTGACTCAGTATCATAAGCAGCTAAATCCATTTCAACAATGGATATCCAAATATCATCATCACTTGAAGAGCCATACTCCGTATCCCAATTATGTATTTCAGTCCAGCTAGAGGTTCCGGCTTCCTGAATAAACACTTTAAAGTTGTTACGCATATAGTATTCAATATAATAAGATAACGATAATCGAGGATCATTAGCTGAATTAAAGCTAACTATCATCTCGGAAGTAGTGTTATTATTATCATTGAACAAATCAACGGAACTATTCCCGGATAAAACTTCCGAAGTGGAAATTACAGCAGTTTTACTCCCTGCAAGTGCCCATGCAGATAGGTCTGTCTCAAAACCATCAGTAAAAGGCAGGTTTAATGTAGGTGCGAGTGTAGTAAAAGTATAAGGGCCTGCCCAAATACTTACATCACCAACACCACAGGAATCCTGAACATAAAAATCGTAAGTTGTATTAGCAGTTAGACCTGAAAGCGTATACGGATTGCTTACATCAGTAATTATTGTTCCGCTACCTTGGGTAAAACCACTGGCTCCCCATTCGATATTCCAATTAGAAGCACCGCCTGTTGTCCAGCTTAAATCGGCTGAATTTGAAGTAATATTAGAAGCATTAAGATTTGTAGGTAGCATGCAAGAAATATTATCTATATAAATATTATCAACGAAAGTGTAATCATTATCGCTTGGATAACTGTATTTAATACTTGATTGCAACTCAACAATAACATTATTTTGTCCGGCATAAGAAGATAGATTATATGCTAAATAATGAAATGGGTCATCTGCTGATTGAGGATTATGATTGATAGTTCCATTGATATCAGCAACAGGAGTTCCGTTAACAACAACTCTAAACCACACATATTTATTACCATACTCATATCCTTGAGCTAAATCAAAAAACATTACTGGACTAGAAACAGAAGTTAAGTCAAGTATCATTTTAGCTGTTGCATGATGGTCAGTATTATCATTCCATGCATTGCTTTCTGTTGCAGATGATGAACCACCAGTCCATCCTGCAGTGGAACCACCTTCAAAATGCAATCCATAGCTACTTCCGCCCTCTGCTGCACTGGAATAAACAGTTAAATCAGATTGACTTGCAGTTGTAAAAGCTATATAATTCCCTGCGCTACCCGATTCGAAATCATTGATATAAGGGAATGAAGATATTGTAGGAGTATTAGTTGTAAAAGAATAAGGCCCTGCCCAGCTACTTACATCACCAACACCACATGAATCTTGTACATAAAAATCGTATGAAGTATTTATGGATAAACCGGATAAAGAATAAGGATTAGATACATTTGAAACAAAAGTGCCTGTTCCTTGCGTAAACCCTGCCGGGCCCCATTCGATATTCCAGTTAGAAGCACCACCTGTTGTCCAGCTTAAATCGGCTGAAGTAGTGGTGATGGATGAGGCGGAGAGGTTGGTGGGGGCAGTACATGAAGGAGCAGGTTGAATTGTTACATCGTCAATATATGAAGAATAGCCCCATGCTGAAGCATAACGAAATGCAACATGGCAATTACTACCTGTAAAAGTGCTTAGGTCATAAGACCTAGGAACAAAACCAGCATCACTTGCAGTATCAGGTGTATAAATTGCCAACTGATTCCAAGAAGTCATGCCATTGTTTGAGATAAGTACTTCCATTGTGTCAGGCCAAGAAGCACTTCCAGAATTAAAATACCTGTAAAAAGTGAGAATATCACCAGATGATATTGAAATACTAGGTGAAATTAACCATTCATTTGTATAAGTTCCTGAACCTCCATTATTAGCTTGCGCACTTTGTGTTCCTGATTGAAATTCACTAGATGAAACCGTCCATGGTGCAACATCACTAGATGCTGACTGTAAAGTCCAACCCGTAGGTGGAAAACTTCCCTCAAAGTCTTCACTTAAGCTTTGAGCGAATCCGTTAATACTTAAAAACAGCAAAAATCCCAATAGCATACTGAGTTTTCGCATAGGGTAGTTTTTTTTCATAAGCTTGTGTTTTTAAATTGATATTTCCTTTTTTGATATTTTGTTATTATAATGTTCAAATTCCACCTAATTAAAGTTATGTGCTTGCCCGGTTGATTTCCCTGCTCCCGGGGGATTCAGGCATAAAAGAGCAGAATGCCTGAATGCCAGAAATACCTGGATGATGCAGGATTGTTCGTATTAAAGGATGATGTATATAAATATGTTTGCATATAGCATGCGGGTTTGTTATCCTAAAAAAAGCTGTAAAACAGCCTGTAAGTGTTGTCGGTTCTAATATACAGCTATTTTGTCCTTTTTTGCGGAAGGTAAATTTATTAAAGAATTTGCCCTGATGCAAATAAAAAATTATATGATGAGTTTTTAGAATAATCGATAAAAATTTGGAAGTGCCGGAAAAACAGTGCTTAGAAGGTATTTTATTGCTCTGAACAAGCTGTTAATTTATATTAATTATAGATAAGCAATCTGTTTATGCATGTCATTATGTTTTTCTTAGCCGGGTTCAAAAACCATAAAGTGAGTGCATAAAGATATATTTATAGTTAAGATATAAAAAATCAAAACAGCAATATGTATTGATGGCCCGGCCTGCTGATTATACTCTTTAGCTTATCGGGTCTGAACTATAAAAAAAAGCCCCTCACTCGGAGGGGCTTCTCAAGGAAAATATCAACTTATCATTACTGAATAATGATGCGTTTAGTCTGCTGAATATGAGCACCAGTTAGCCTGATCAGGTAAACGCCCTTTGGTTGTGTGGAAAGGTCGAATGTTTTAAAGTATCCGTTTTTGAAGTTGCGTTCAATCTGCTCGCAAACAATCTTCTTGCCACTGAAGCTGTAAATGCAGAGTTCAATCCTGTTGTCAGTGATGCCCTGTATTTCCAGGTTCACAATTCCCTCACTCGGATTTGGATAAATGTTTATCCTGCCGGATGAAGTGAACTCGTGAATACCGGTACAATCTTCTATAGTAACCATGATGGTATCAGTATCGGTACAACCCACCGAATCAGTAATTATAACGGTGATCATATGTGTACCCAGTCCCATCGAGAGGCTGTCGATAGTGATGTTCCGGGAAGTTTCACCTGTTGACCAGATGTAGGCATCGTAACCTGCACCGGCATCAAGGGTCAGAGACAGGTTATGACAGATAGTGGTATCCGGGCCAAGCATTACATCCGGTTCGCTCATGGTGATGTGTACAGTATCCATGTTTGCACAAGTACCGTTGGTAACATACACGCCTGCTGTAACAGACGAGTCTATCATCAGCTGGATAACAGGCAAAGTGTCACCGGTAGTCCAGGTGTAGGTAGTGGCTGTAGTGGTCGCATCCAGCGTGATACTGTCGCCATAACAAACCGTGGTATCCGGTCCCAGGTATGGTGTGGGCATATCCCATATCATACAAGTGTCCACATCTAAGTTGTGGCAGCCATTAGCATCCATATAGCTGTATGTAACCATAGTATAGCCGGCACTAACAGAGTCGCTATGGAAATAATTGCCATACACGCCATTACCGCTAAGCGTACCACCTGCAGGGGCACCTATGAGCAATTCTGCTGCATCTGTGATACAGTGTTCTGCAGAGAGGCCGCTGAGTGTAACCACAGGAGCAGCGTGTACCATAGTGGTAGCTTCGGCTGTGGAAGTACAGCCATTAGCTGCTGTGTAGCTATAGGTAACCATGTGGTTGCCTGCTCCTGCCATTGCAGGATCAAACATATAACCCATCACACCGGTTCCTGTAAATGTACCTGCAGCAGGTGATCCCATGAGAATGTCTGCCGAGTCATTGGAACAGTAAGCTGTATTAAGGCCGCTAAAGCTAACTGCCGGGGCAGGCAGCACCTCAGTGCTTCTGGTTCTTGAATCTGTACAGCCAAACGAGTTGGTGTAGGTGTAAGTTACCTGATGTATGCCTGTTCCGGCTACACTGGCAGTAAAGTCAGATCCGTTAATTCCGTTTCCTGTAAAGCTACCACCTGATGGGTTGCCATTAAGGGTAACTACCATGGAATCATTGTCACAATAAGTAGCTGAAAGACCGGTGAAATCTACAGCAGGAGCAGGGTTAACGGTTACTACGGTATCCTTACTGTTGAAGCAGCCATTCATGTCGGTGTACATATAAGTAACAGTGTGCGTGCCCGTGCCTGCTACATGAGGCTTGAATACATTGCCGGATAATCCCATGCCAATGAAAGTTCCGCCGGCCGGCGAAGGTGAAAGCGTGTCATAGCTTCCGTTGTAGCAATACTCCGGATTGATACCTATCGTGATCACAGGCAGCGGATGTATAGTTACCGTAGCGGTAGTATCATTGGTACAACCATTCATATCGGTGTAGGTGTAGGTAACAGTGTGGGTTCCTGCCCCGGCAACCGCCGGATTAAAGGAGCCCGCAGCATCAATACCCGTGCCGCTGAATGTTCCGCCAGACGGCGTACCTGTAACAGTGAAAGCAGAGGCATCCACGCAATAACCCGAGGCGTTGATTCCGGAAATGATGAGTAAAGGCAGAGGGTTGACCGTAACGGACTGTGTGGTTGAATTCACGCAGCCGTAAATATCCATGTAGGTATAAGTAATGGTATGAGTACCTGTTCCTGCACTTGACGGGTCAAAGATGTTGCCGCTAATGCCAGGGCCAGTGAAGTTTCCGCCTGCCGGGCTACCGCTTAAGGTGGCCGCCCCTGCATCAATACAATAGTCAGAGGCCAGTCCTGTAAAGCTTACAGTTGGCAGTGATCTTACCAGTGTTGACTTTGTAGTATCATTAGTACAACCGTTTGCATCGGTATAGATATAGGTAATGTCATAGGTGTTACCACCGATCACCACCCCAGGGTTAAAAACATCACCTGAGACACCCATGCCTGTGAAGTAGCCTCCTGCCGGTATGCCGGTAAGCGTATCATACATGGGGCTGTTGCAGTATTCCGCGTCCAGACCTGTGAAATCAGGTTGAGGTAATGCCCAGGTTTCAATGGTTATGGTATCCTGGTCATAGTTCTTACAGCCATGAGCATCTTCCACTTCAATAATGTAATAGGTGTCGAAGCCGGGAGCTTCTTCTTCAACCCAGGGTTGCCATAACGAATTGCTTACCGCTTCGCTCATGGTATCTGTTCCATCAGTAATATGAACATTCCATGGGGCCGGCCCTGTAAAGTTGATGTTGATTTGCATGCTGTCCTGGAAACATTGCGCTATGCTGTCTTCAAAGATGCTTGCCGTTGGCAGGTCCCAGGTTCTGACAAGAAAAGTATCCTGATGATAATTTGTACATCCATAAGCGTCTACAACTTTGGTTATTTCATAGTAGTTGTCGCCAACTGTATTGTCATAAACATAAGGCAAGATGGGTGTATTGCTAATCCCAGACTGGGAAGTATCCGTGCTGCCAGCTTTGTTCGTGTACATCATCCATGGGCTTTGCCCTGTTATGCTGATGTTTATCTGCGAGCTGTCACCAAAGCAGTTCTCAACAGAATCCTCCAGTATGGTAACGGTTGGAAGTGGATGTATATCCACCTGAATGTTGAGATTGCTGGTGTTATAACAGCCGTTCCCGTCTGTTACTTCAGTAATCATGTAGTTAGTAGTGTCGGTAGGATGAACATATTGCTGCATGGACATAGCCATATAGTTGTTTACTGTAGTTGGAGTGGTACCATCAGTTTTCACAAAATCAAACGGCATTTCTCCTGTAAAGTAAGCACCAATGAGCGCTGAATCACCATAGCAAATACCAGTGTCATTAAAGGTGGTGTTAACCGTAGGCAGAGCCCATGTTTCAACAGTAACTGATTCGGTAACGCTATTAAAGCCATCATCCACAGTTACATGATAGGTCGTTATGCCATTAACTGTAACCAGCGGGCTGGCAGCAGAGGAGGTAAATCCGGCAGGTGTGGATGTCCAGCTATAGGTATATGCCTCACTACCTCCGCTGGCCTGTGCATACAAGGTGGTAGTATCGCCGGTACAAACGGTATCTCGGAAAGAAACCGGGGTGGCTGACAACGGTCCTCCGGTAATTCCAACAGTTACAGTTGAGATATTGGAGCAGCTGGTGATCTGGTCGGTAACACTAACAGTGAAAATAGTAGGTTTTATCAACTGTTTAGTTACCGGGTTTTTAATTGTTGCATCCGCTGCATTGCCCAGTGAATCAGCTGGGCTCCAGGCGTAGCTGTAGGATGAAGAACCTACGCTCACATCCAGATTGGCAGTGGTGCCGTAATTAACAGGGTTAGTTACAGACGAAGCTGAGATTACCGGCAGTGGCAGCACGGTAATGGTAGTAGAGTCGATGTTGTAGCAGCCTTTCCCATCAGTGAATTCATATTTGATGTAATGAGTGCCCACACCGGCAGCAGCAGGATCAAAGTTGCCCGAGCCATCCACACCAGGGCCTGAATAGGTGCCACCCGGTGGTGTTGCTGATGTCAGCAGGAATGCTGAAGCATCCACGCAAATATCTGCCATAGGTGTAAATGCTATAACCGGCAGCGGGTTGACAACGATATCCTGTGTCACAGAATCCGTACATCCATGCATGTCGGCATAGACGTATTTTAGCGTATGCGTTCCTACGCCAGCTGTTGCAGGATCGAAATAATTACCCATTACACCTGCTCCGGTATAATACCCACCTGCAGGTGTTGCCATATCAAGCATCAGCGGAGGTGCATCCACACAAACATCACTCATTACCGGATAGCTCAGTACAGGCAGGTCTCTTACATAAACCGATACTGAATCAACGGTTTCATAATCCCAGGTATCGGTTACCGTTACGTAAAACATGGTTTCCGTTGCAGGACTGACAGTGATGGAGGCTGTGGTTTCCATAGTGCTCCATTCAAAGTTGCCATTGCCTGAGGCAGTGAGTGTTGAGCTGTGTGTATTGCAGATGGTGTCATTCATACCGGCATCCGCCCATACCTGCGGCAGTATGTTTACCGTGTAGTCTTCTGTTTCACCGTAGCTATATACTCCACATGGAGGACAATTATAACTTTCATCCATAACCACCCGCATGCGAGTAGTTCCTGTTTTAGCTGTGGCTGGTATTACAAGATCTCCTGAAGCCATATTTTGGGCTGCATCAGTGGTAGTTGAGCGGAAGGCTTCTTCTGTGGCATCAAGAATACCATCCTGGTTGAAGTCGATATAAACAGCAACTGAAGCACTAAAGAACATTGCACCGCTGGTGATCTGGCTCACATCCATAGCGTAAGACTGTCCTTGTTGAAGATCGGTGGGAGCTATACCGCTATAATCAGTGTATAGTTTAGTTGCCAGTGGGCTGTTTAGTACTGGAAGTGCAACACCGTTATTAAGCACTTTATTTCCAGTGAACGGATGTGTGATGGTAACATTTCCAATATCTGTATCATCGGTAAAGTCAGCACGTGAGATACAGTAATCAGAGTGGATAATGGATTCAACAACAGTATCATTGTTTGTTGTGTTATCCCCATCCAATGAAGTATAAATTATCAGGTCGTAAGTACCAGTAAGGTGCATGTCAAGCGTGCTGGCAAAAGTGAAGTTGGCAGTATCTCCGGGGTTAAGAGCAGCAAAAACAGTATCTACTACAGCAGCATTTCCGTCAAATTCAAAAGCAACTGGTATCGTGTCTATGCTAACTGTTCCGTAGTTCTTCACCGTAATGTTTAACTGTTCTGCATTGTTTTTACCAGGACCATCAACAGGTTGATTTACTTTAACCACGCCTG
>JBEPXQ010000023.1:0-11258 GCA_041641835.1 Bacteroidales bacterium | reverse complement strand
CCGGTGACAATGCAACTATTTTTGAGTATTCTTCTTCCGCTTTCGGATTCACAAAAAAGAACCTTAAGCAAGGTAACTTTTATAAAATCCACATCCCGGGTTACTATCCTTCACTTGAAGCCGGATATCCTGAATTGCCGGTTTTGCGCAAGCTGATCTCAGTTCCCGCAGGGGCAGATTTGGAAATTGAGATCACGGATGCTGAATACCAGACTATCATCATTGAAGAATCAGAAGCTCCCGGACAGCTGTATCCGCACCAGCCATCCCATTTCAAAAATCAACCCCCACCTGATTTCCAAATGGACCAGGTGGTGTATAGAACCGATGATTTCTACGGCAAAGAAACAGCGTCAGTACATTACCTGGGAATTGCAGGAAATGTTGCTTTGGCCAGGCTCAATATCTCACCTGTGAGCTATAACCCTGTAAGCCGTCAGTTGAAAATCTTAAGATCAGCTGTCGTTAAAGTGACATATAAGAATGTGAACCAAAGCCTTGACAATTCTCTTCAGAAAAAGGGGCTATCCGGGTTCTTCAATCCGCTGTATTATGGTGTGATGAATGCCAATGGCATGCAAAGGGATACGATAACAACAACCCCGGCCAGGTACGTGATCATTTCGGATACCATGTTCCGCCAATCATTGCAGCCGTTTGTCAAGTGGAAAACCAAAAAGGGATTTGAAGTAGTGGAAGCCTATCTTTCTGATCCTGCGGTGGGATCCAGCCCTACATCTATAAAAGCTTTCCTGCAGGCGATGTATAACAATGCCACACCATCTGATCCGGCTCCTTCTTTCGTATTATTAGTTGGTGACGTATCACAGGCTCCCACATTTTCAGGAAAAACCGGATCTCACCCCACTGATCTTTATTATGCTGAATACACAGGAGACACCTTACCTGATGCATATTTCGGGCGTTTTTCCGCCACCGACACAGCTCAGCTGAACGCACAGATCAGAAAAACACTTAATTATGAGCAATACCTGATGCCGCAACCCTCTTATCTCAATAATGCTGTACTTATTGCAGGTTATGACTATGATTACGGCCCAACCCATGCCAATGGCCAGGTGAATTATATTGAGAATGAATATATAAATGCTTTATCAGGATTCAATACGCATAAATTTCTTTATCCCAATTCCTCGTCACAGGATGTGCAGGTAAGGCAAAAGCTGAGTGACGGATTTTCCATTGCCAATTACACAGCCCACGGCTTAAGCCATGGCTGGAATGATCCGCGGGTTTATAACAGCGATCTTGGCAGTGTACAAAATAACGGGAAATACGGCTTAATGATTGGCAATGCCTGTCTTACTAACCAGTTTTCTTCTCCCACCTGCTTCGGTGAAGCTGTTTTACGCCTGGAAAACCGTGGCGCAATCGGTTATATCGGCGGGTCAAATAACACTTTATGGGATGAGGACTACTACTGGTCAGTTGGCGTTACCGGTAATATCAACAGCAATCCTTCCTTTGCAGGCACCGGAGAAGCGGCCTACGATATGATGTTCCATACCCATGGGCAACCTTACAGCAGCTGGTATATCACACAGGGACAGATGGTCTTTGCCGGGAACCTTGCCGTTGAAACTTCTGCATCAAAAAAGAATAATTACTATTGGGAAATTTATCACCTGATGGGGGATCCTTCCCTGATGCCCTATTGGGGAGAACCCGCTGTTACCGCGGCCAGTTATAATTCTGTTATCCCGGTTGGAGTGAGTTATCTGCACGTGAATACAGTGCCTTATGCAACTGTGGCACTGTCACAGAATGATTCACTGATCACGGTAAGCCGCACCAACCAGTCAGGAACAGCAATTTTGAACTTCCCTGCATTCCAGCATGCGGGATATGTGGATATTGTTATAACGGCTCAGAATCAGCAGCCGCATATCGACAGCATAGAGGTAATGAACCCTAACGGGCCTTACGTAATCCATAAAAACTTCAGCATAAACGACAGCACCGGAAATAATAACGGCAAGGCTGAGTACGGGGAAAAGATATTTCTGAAAGAAGAACTGGAAAACCTCACCTCCTATGCCGCCTCAGGACTCACAGCAACATTGACGTCAGCTGACACCAATATCGTTATTCTTGACAGTAGCTGCACCTTACAAAGCCTGGCAGGAAACACTGTGGTTACGCTTGATACAGCATTTGCCATCCAGGTAAAAGACTATATCCCTGATCAGCATTTTGTTTATTTCGACCTGTTGATAGAAGATAATCAAGGCGGAAAATGGACATCGAAGCTGGCAATGCAGCTCCATGCCCCGGCACTCAAACTTAAGAGAGGGAGCCTGGTTGAATATCAGGGTAATGGGAATGGTGTGATTGAAACCGGTGAAACAGCTCTGTTTAAAACAGTGATGGTAAATGGAGGCTCGGCAGATGCAGGAAATGTAATCTCGCAGTTGTACTCATCAGGTACGCACGTTAGCATAAATGGCAGTTCCAGTAAAAACCACGGAACCATTATCGCAGGCAGCCAGCTTCCTGTGGAATATCAAATCGTGATCGGTTCCACTGCCTGGACAGGAACAATATTCGACCTGGAGCTGGAGGCCGGATCCGGAATATACCTGGACAAGCAGAAATACAGCTTCATGGTAGGGCAGGCCATGGAAGATTTTGAAACCGCTGATTTCAGCCGCTTCAGCTGGATGCATACCAGCACCAACGACTGGGCCATAAGCTCGCAAAATCCTTTATCAGGCTCTTACACAGCTAAGTCTTCTGACGCATTGAGCCATAACCAGGAATCATCACTTTCTATAGCAATGGAAATTATTTCACCGGATACCCTTTCGTTTCTTTACAAGGTATCATCAGAAAAAGATTACGATTTTCTCGAATTCTGGATGGATTCAAAACTTATGGGTCGCTGGTCAGACACTACTCAAATGAAATGGGAAAGAGCATCATTCCTTATTCCTACAGGCACCCACACCTTCACCTGGAAATATGTAAAGGATTACGGGATGAGTGTGGGCGATGACTGCGCCTGGATAGATGATATTGTCTTTCCTCCAAATGATATTTTTGCTTCCGCAGATCAAATTAATAAACCACAAAATATCAGGGTTTTCCCTAATCCGGCTACTACAAAAATAAATATTACCTCCACAGCTGATATTGCTGAGATTATTTTAAGGGACATCACCGGAAAGGAAATCCTGAGGGAATTCCCGGTGGCCACAGATAATCACGTGATGAATACCAGCAAACTGCCAGGAGGTGTGTATATCCTTTCTGTTATATCACAGCAAGGAAGTGTAAAAAATGAAAAAATTATAATCAGATAGACCTCATGAAGAGATTGTTATTGATAGTGTGTACTTTAGCTGTTTTTGCCCCGGCAATAGCAGCAGAAAAAAAAGGATTTGAAATTGTTAGCAAAAGTAGCAATGAATTGGTTGTAAAGGTCAGGGTGTCTGACTTCAGGCTAATTCAAACAGGGAATTCCAATGGTGTTTTACCATCAATTGAAAATGGTGCCCGTAATCTTGAAAAAGGATATCCGGCATTACAACACCTCACTACATCCATAATACTGGAAGGCAATAAGCTTAATATTCAGGTTCTGGATTCAAAGCATAAAATCTTTTCAGGTGTTGATGTACTCCCTTCCAAAGGAAATATTTACCGTGACCAGGATCCCTCACAGATTCCTTATGTTGAAGGCCCTGTGTATTCTTCCGACAAATATTATCCTTCGGAAGTAGCTGTTGCAGAACAAGCTTACACCTTCAGGGACTTTCGTGGAGTTCCGCTCAGGATCAACCCCATGCAGTATAACCCGGTGAGCCGCGAATTAAAGCTATACACAGAAATTACCCTCCGTATAACTTTCAGCGGCAAGCATAATAATCCCGCTACAATCAGCCGCGATTTTTTCCCGCTTTACAAAAATCAGTTCCTGAATTTTGGGAAAACAAAATACCAGCCTTCCGATGAAAAAGGCGGAATGTTGGTATTGACTCATCAGAATTTCGTGTCTTCCATAAAGCCGCTGGTTGATTTCAAAAACCAGATTGGTATTCCCACCACCCTGGTTCGCATTGATACACTTAGCAGCGGCAGCGTTCAGGATATAAAAAACTTCATCAGTACTTTTTATCAGCAAAATAATCTGGCTTTTGTACTACTGGTGGGAGATGCAGGATATGTGCCTGTTAGCATGACTGCCTCCGGGCACTCAGATAATGCTTATGGCTACTTATCCGGAAGCGATTCTTATCCCGAAGTAATTGTAGGCCGGTTTTCTGCTGAACAGGCATCACATGTTGAAACAATGGTAAACCGTACCATAAGTTATGAAACAGGGGTTAACAATAACAATGACTGGCTGAATACCGTGCTTGGGCTTTCGTCCAACCAGGGCCCGGGCGATGATAATGAAATGGATTACGAGCACATCCGTAATATGCATACTGACCTTCAGGCCTACAGCTATATAAATATGCTTGAAATGTTTGACGGGTCGCAAGGTGGTAATGATGCTCCTTCTAATCCCACTGCAGCTATGGTTTCACAGGCGTTAAATCATGGCGTGGGTAATATACTTTATACCGGCCATGGGAGCACCTATTCCTGGGGGTCATCAGGATTTGCCACCAATGATATTGATCAGCTCACCAACACCACATCCTGGCCATTTATTTTTTCAGTTGCTTGTGTGAATGGCAATTTCGTGAATAATACCTGCTTTGCAGAAAGCTGGACCCGTGCCAACCTCAACGGAGAACCAACAGGAGCTATTGCAGCCCTGATGTCAACTATTAATCAGAGCTGGGACCCACCAATGCATGCTCAGGATGAAATGGTGGATATTCTCACAGAGTCTTTTCAGAAAAATATAAAAAGAACATTCGGCGGAATTTCCATTGACGGGTGTATGGAAATGAATGATGCATATGGCAACAATGGATCCGAGATGACAGATACCTGGAATATTTTCGGTGACCCTTCAGTTATGCTGCGCACAGATACATCCAGAACGGCAGGCATGACTTATTCCCCTGTGCTTTTCACCGGAGACACCTCCATCACTGTGAGTTCCTCTCATGAAGGGGCAAGAATAGCGGTTTCCGTAGATAGCATTTTGCTGGATGTGGATTATATTACCAATGGCCAGGCTATTTTAACCTTCCCGCCATTTCTTAACCCGGATACGCTAACCCTGGCTCTTGTGGCTTATAATCATGATATCCTTTTTGAGGAGCTGCCTGTAACAATAGCCAGTGGTCCTTATATCAGGTTTAAGAATCTTTACATCAACGACCAGGCTGGCAATTCCGACCAGGGAGCCGATCAGGGTGAGCAAATTAGCCTGGATGTAATGCTGGAAAACATCGGTCTTGACAATGGAACCGGAATTAATGCCGTGCTGGCAACCAATGACACCTCCATTGTCATTATCAAGCAAAATGCCAGCTGGGGGCTTATTCCTTCCAAGGATTCAAGTGCCACTGCGGGCGCTTTTGAAATAGATATTAAGCCCGGTATTAAAAACGGCCATAAAGCAAAGTTTAACCTGCATATTGTGGATAACGCGGGGGGAAGCTGGCAAAGCAGCTTTGAAATACCTCTTGAAGCACCTGAACCAAAGGCTGCAGGAATTTTTGTTAATGATACACAGCAGGGAAATGCCGACCATAGGATGAATGCCGGAGAAACTGCTATAGTTGAAATTACTGTAGTTAATGATGGTAAGTCGGATTTTTCTTATGCCTGGTGCTCACTTAACTCATCCAGCACCTACTTCGACGTTAATAAGCCTTTCAACACAATTAAAAACCTGAAACAAGGACAGGACACAGTGCTGAGTTTTGAGGTTTATGCAGACAGCACCATTCCTGACGGAACAACCATAGCCCTGGAGTTTGCTGTAACAGGTGGCCCATATGCTGATACTGCATATTTTTACGAGACCATAGGGAACGTGCAGGAAGATTTTGAAAGTCAGGATTTCAACCGTTACAACTGGAACCCACAGGGAACTTATGGCTGGAAAATAGATACTACTGAAGCCCATGCGGGCAACACATCTGCTGTTAGCGGCCTGCCCTATGGCCAGCATGGATCAATATCAGCATTGCTTATCGCTGTTACTACCCTGGCTGACGATTCCATTTCTTTTTACAGGAAAGTTTCATGTGAAGATGGATATGATTTTATGAAGTTCTTTATCAATAATGTAAAAGCTGGTGAATGGACAGGGTTTGATGACTGGAAAAGAGTCAGCTTTGCAGTGCCCGCAGGTTCTCACGTGTTTAAATGGACTTATGAAAAGGATATGTACGTGAGTAATTATGCTGATAAGGTATGGATTGATGATGTGAGCTTCCCGGTAATAGCCACCCCGGCAGGCGAGGATGAGCTGTATGATTTTGCAGCTATTTCTATCTATCCCAACCCGGCAAATAATAAGCAATTCATGGAATTCAGCCTGAACAGGAGTTCCGAAGTAAAGGTGAATCTTCTCGATGCTACCGGGCGAAAAATATCAGAGTTGGTCAATGAAGAAATGCAGGCCGGCAGCCATAAAACGAGTTGGGATCTGAGTGGACTTCCTTCAGGTTTATACTTCGTACAAGTTAATATAAATGGCAATCAGCAGGTATTTAAGATTATTCATTAGCACACAATTTAAGAAAGTAAGAAAAAGGCTGCCCGCATCGGACAGCCTTTTTTTTTTAATTACTGAAGTTTAAAATCGATTGGCATGCTCATGCGTACTCTCACATTTCGAATTCCCTGCTTTCCGGGATTCCATGCAGGCATATTGCGAATTACCCTCACCGCTTCATTTTGGAGTAAATCATGCGGGCTCCTTTGGATTTTCAGATTACTGATGGTACCATCCATTTCAACGATGAACTCTATATGCACAGTTCCTTCAATTCCTGCAGCCCGGGCCTCTTTCGGATAGTCAATATTCTCTCCCAGGTACTTGTGCATGGCGGCTTCGCCACCGGGAAAGGAAGGCATAACCGACGAAATTAATAACGGTTCCGGGGGCAGATCTGTCTCATTAGTTAACTTTACTCCTCCAAAGTAATTGGAGTAATCTGTGGTGTCATCGATGTCACCACCAAAGAACAGATCGGGCAATTCTTTGTCCAGCTCTTTGCTGTCAACAATCTTTAATTTAAACGCTTTTTTTGGCTGCTGTTTAGGTTTTGGTTGTTGCTCCGGAGGAATTGGAATAACAACGTCCTTCTCATAGTCAACCGTTGTTCCGGAATTTTCCAGATCTTTGACCTCCAACGTAGATTTCCATTCAAAAGCTACGAGTACAACAGATAAAGCTACAATCAGGCCGATTTCAAAAAACAATACACGCCTGCGTTCCAGCCAGGAACGTCTTTTTTTTGTGGTTTTCATGATATTATGATTTTAAGGGGTGTGTGCTTATATCGTGAAACTTTGTTTACATTATCTGCTGTTTCTCAGATAAAAAGCAACTACTATACCAAACCCGTTAAATCCTGGCTGAATCAGTTAAAGGCATAAAAAAACTCCGGGCTGAGCCGGAGTTTAAATATTTCATTATTAGGTGGACTACTGAAGCTTAAAGCGAATAGGCATATTAAACTGCACGCGCACCGGACGGCCACGCTGTTTACCTGAATTCCATTTGGGCATGTTACGAACAACTCTGAGAGCTTCCTCGTCACAACCTCCTCCTATACCACGGAGTATTCTAACTTGTGTTACAGTTCCATCTTTCTCTACAACGAAAGTCACGTAAACGGTACCTTCTATTCCGCTTTCGCGTGCCATAGTAGGATATTCAATGTTTTTCTGCAGATACTTCATCCTGGCAGCTTCGCCACCCGGGAATGAAGGTTGGTCTTCAACCACGGTAAAAATCTCGGATTCCTGAACCTCAGGCTCGTCAACCTGAATATCAGGCATATCTTCGATAACGGTTTCCTGGTCGGCCTCGGCATCAATAATCAGATCTTCATCCACCTCTACTTCATCTTCCACAATTTCCAGTACCTGTGTCTGTGGTTGCTCCTGTTGTGGTGGTGGTGGCTCCTCGCGCTGCGTATTCATCACGATGTCTTCCTCGTAATCATACTCCACTGTTGTGTCAAAGTCTTTAACTTCCCTGTCGTACTGCTTCCATTCAAAGCCCAGGAAAATAAGTGCGAGAGCAACGATCATTCCAATCTCAATGAAGAAAGTCCTTTTGCCCTCAAGGTCCGCTCTATTTGTCTTACGATGATCCATAATTATATTTTTTTTGGCCGTTTAAAACGGGCTGCTAAATTAATTTATTTATCGTTTAAATTCAACCTAATTCACGTCAATTTATTTTTAATCCTTACAAACACCGGCCCGGCAAGAACAGAGCCGATTGAGTCAGCGATAAAATCGTAAATGTCGGCGCTTCGTGCAGTATTAATTACAGCTTGCCAAAGCTCTGATAACCCTCCAAATACTATGCCAACAACAATTGCCATCAGTAGGTGGTTAGAACGCAGAAACTGGTGTTTATGTTGTAGAAAAAAGCCTCTCATTAACAAAAAAGAGAGTATAAAAAATATAAAAGCATGAATGATCTTGTCGAAAGCCAGGAAATTCCAGGGAGACCGGGCTTTGGGAAGCATACTTCCTGGCAACGACATCAGGATAATAATAACTACTGCCCAGGCAAGGGCCGGCCATAGTTTTCGCAGCATAATAAATTGAGGGAGCACATAAATGCGCCCCCTTTAATTTTCTTTAGTCACCGATGTGTTCGGAATAATCCTGTGAGCTCATCAGACCTTCAACTTCAGAAGAATCAGACAGCTGTACTTTGATCACCCAACCGTCGCCGTATGGATCATCATTTATAGTTTCAGGATTTTCATCAAGCTCTTCATTAAATTCCAGAACCTTGCCTCCAACAGGCATAAACATGTCTGCTACAGTTTTTACAGCTTCAATAGTTCCGAATGAATCGCCTTTCTCAAGGTCTTCCCCCACAGTCTCACATTCTACATATACCACATCTCCCAACTCTTGTTGAGCATGGTCGGTAACGCCGATGTAAACCACATCGCCATCTACTTTTAACCATTCATGGTCTTCGGTGTACTTTAAATTTTCCGGAATGTTCATGGTTGTATTTTTTGAAAAATTTTGAACCTCAAAAATACATTAAATTTTGATTTCCCAAGCAAAAAGCATTTCTTTTCTTTGAGCTGCTGCCTCAACGGATCATATGCAACTGATGGTCGTCGCTGGTCGGCTGCCCGGACTGTTGCAAACCCTTATTTTTCCAGCAGCTTAAAACCTGTGCCGTGCACATTTATAAGTTCTATTTCAGGATCCTTTTTTAAATATTTCCTGATCCTTGTGATATACACGTCCATGCTGCGCGCATTAAAATAGCTATCGTCGTGCCATATCTCTCTGAGTGCTTTTCGTCTGTCAAGGGTGTCATTTTTGTGCTCTGCAAGCATCGTGAGTAGTTGGCTTTCTTTGGAAGTAAGCTTTTGTGTCTCACCATCCATGGTCAGTTTCTGATGATTGGAATCAAAGCTAAACTTACCTATACTGTATATTCCACTGGAGTTTTTGCGCGATCCCGAGCGTTTCATTACGGCATTTATTCTGGCCAGCAGTTCATCCATATTAAATGGCTTGGTGAGATAATCATCACCTCCCACCCGGAATCCTTCCATAACATCATCATGCATGGATTTGGCAGTTAGAAAGATTACAGGAATTTTAGAATCTTTTTTGCGAATTTCAGAAACAAGTGTAAATCCGTCCTTTACAGGCATCATTACATCAATAATGCACAGATCGTAGCCTTTTGTGTCAAATCCCTGTATGGCATCCTGCCCGTTTTTATAAAGATCCGCTTTAAATCCCTTAGCCTCAAGATAGTTTTTCAGAATCAGACTCAGGTTCTGATCGTCTTCTGCTAACAGAATATGTAACTTATTATCACTCATGATGATTCATTTATTTGAAATGGAATATATATACTGAAGGTAGAACCCTTTTTTAATTCACTCTGAATGCTGATACTGCCACCATGCTTATTAAGAATAGCCTTTACATAGCTCAGCCCCAGACCAAAACCCTTTACATCGTGAATATTGCCGGTTGGTACACGATAGAGCTTCTCGAAGATCTTTTTCTGATTAGCCTTACTTATGCCAATGCCGTTATCACTAACATCAACCTGCAAACCATCACCTTTATTCCTGGTGCTTACCGTAATGTGTGGCTCTTGCAGGCTGTATTTATTAGCATTGTCAAGCAAATTATATATCACGTTCGTCATATGGAATCTATCAGCCTTCACAACCGGATTAGTGGCTTCAAACCTGGTGATGACCCTCCCGTTTTTCTGTTCCACCTGCATCCTGATCTTATCAAGTGCATTTTTGATCACCTCGTGCATATCCGTCACTTCCGGTTTCAGCTCCATAGTGCTTTTGTCGATAATGGCTGTCTGCAGGATCTTTTCCGCCATCACTCCCAGGCGGTTGTTTTCTTCATTAATCACATCAATATAACTTTGATAAATGTCCTGATTCTTAGGCACATCATCATCATTAAGTGTCTGACAGGCAAGAGAAATAGTGGAAATAGGAGTCTTGAATTCATGTGTCATATTATTTATGAAGTCATTTTTCATTTCCGACAGTTTCTTCTGCCTGATGATTGTATGAATGGTATAATAAAAGGAGTAAATAAGCAGTAATATGAGTAACACGGCTATAAAGAGCATAAGTGACATTTGTGATAATATATAGGAGTGTTTACGCGGGAAGTGTACATTAAGAAAAACTGGTTCCCGGAAAATATCATTGGGAAACATTTCATAAGAAAACTCTGTATTTTTCAGCTCTCCGCGATTATTTTTGGTGGCATTGCTGATTACAAAGTTTTGATAAGGTGGTTTCATCACACCGAAAACAAAATCCGTTTTAATTCCTCTCTTGCGCAATTCAGTATTCAGTATGCTGTCGATATATGCTGCTGAAATCCGGTTTTCCACCGGCCCCGGGTGCTCCAGACCCATCATATCCATAAAAAGGTTGCTGATAAGAACCGACTGGTCAAGCAACCGCTGCAACTCCTCCAGGTTCCTGCTTCTGTTATTGTCAAAATCCTGATCCTGTGGTATCCGGCTCTGCCGGTTAAAGCCTTCCGGCTGCAGTAAGTTGTCCTCTGAAGCAATACTATTTAGTGAGTCAAATTTTCTTACCAGTTCCGACATA
>JBEPXQ010000022.1:0-11328 GCA_041641835.1 Bacteroidales bacterium | reverse complement strand
GACTGATGAATTCTTTGGTGCCATAGTCCAGTATCCGGATGTTAATGGAGAAATTCATGATTACAAGGCATTCATCGATAAAGCACATGAAAATGAAATGCTGGTAGCCATGTCGGCCGATATCCTTAGCCTTACGCTGTTGACACCACCGGCTGAACTGGGCGCTGACATAGCAGTTGGTTCCACCCAGCGGTTCGGGATACCAATGGGATATGGAGGTCCGCATGCTGCGTACTTTGCCACTGATGAAAAATATAAAAGAAACATCCCGGGCCGTATTATCGGAATATCCAAGGACAAGGAAGGAAACCGTGCTCTAAGGATGGCCCTGCAAACGCGTGAGCAGCACATCAAACGTGAACGAGCCACATCAAATATCTGTACGGCTCAGGCACTGCTGGCTACCATGGCTGGGTTCTACGGCATCTATCATGGGCCGAACGGTCTTAAAGCGATTGCTGAAGATATACATTCGCTGGCGCAGACACTGGAGAAAGGATTGACAGAAATGGGCTGTGAGCAAGTGAACAAAAACTATTTTGATACAATCGCGGTGAAACTTCCCGAAGGAACAGCTGCTAAAAAGGTACTTGAGCTTGCCCTTGAAGAGGAAATGAACTTCAGGATGATTGATGATTCCACCATTGCCCTCAGCCTGGATGAAACAACAACGCTGGATGATGTGAATAACATAATGAAGGTTGTTGCCAAAGCTGCAGGAAAAGATGTAATAGAAGAAGAACAGGTGGAAACAGGTAAATATGCATTCGAAAAGCAGTTTGTGCGTGAAAGCGAGTATCTTACCCATGAGGTGTTCAATACCTATCATTCTGAAACTGATATGATGAGGTATATGACCGTGTTGGAAAACAAAGACCTGGCCTTGAACCGCACCATGATCCCCCTGGGCTCATGTACCATGAAACTGAATGCTGCTGCTGAGCTCTTTTCACTAAGCTGGCCTGAGTTCGGATCAATTCATCCTTTTGTACCTAAAGACCAGGCTGCCGGCTATTATGAGGTTATTGAAAAGCTGGAAGACTGGCTGAAGAAAATTACAGGATATGCGGCAGTATCATTCCAGCCTAATTCGGGTGCTTCCGGTGAGCATGCCGGGCTGATGTGTATCCGTGCCTATCACGAAGACCATGATGAGTCACACAGAAATATCACACTTGTGCCGGCTTCAGCTCACGGTACCAATCCGGCAAGTGCTGTTATGGCCGGAACCAAAGTTGTTGTGGTGGATACTGATGATAATGGTAATATCGATGCAGAAGATCTGAAGAAGAAGGCAGAGCAGCATAAAGAAAACCTTGCTGCTATCATGATCACCTACCCGTCCACACATGGTGTATTTGAAGAAAATATTCTTGAAATAATAGATATTGTTCATGAAAACGGTGGATTAGTTTACATGGACGGTGCCAATATGAATGCACAGGTTGGATATACCAATCCCGGTTTGATAGGTGCTGACGTGTGCCACCTCAACCTGCATAAGACCTTTGCTATACCTCACGGAGGAGGTGGCCCGGGAGTAGGACCCATTGGCGTGAATGAAAAGCTTAAGCCTTATCTTCCTTCTCATGAACTGGTAGAAACCGGCGGAAAGAAGGGTATAGGAGCCATAGCTGCTGCTCCGTTTGGTAGCCCGCTGATTCTTCCTATCTCATACGGATATGTGAAGCTGCTGGGTGGTGACGGCCTGCTGGAAGCTACCAGAATGGCTATCCTTAATGCCAATTACCTTCGTGCAAGATTACAGGAGGATTACAATGTGCTTTATACTGGTGCTAAAGGTAATGTAGCGCATGAAATGATCATCGACTGTAATCCATACAAATATGCAGGAATCGGAGAAATCGACATAGCAAAGCGCCTTATGGATTATGGATTCCATGCTCCTACCGTGGCCTTTCCGGTACACGGAACGCTGATGGTTGAGCCCACAGAAAGCGAACCATTGCCCGAGATGGACCGTTTTGCAGAAGCCATGAAGAAAATCCGTCAGGAGATAAAGGAGATTGAGGACGGAAAAGCTGACAAGGACAATAATGTGATCAAAAATGCTCCCCACACAGCCTGCATGGCGATGGTGGAAAAATGGGAAATGCCATACAGCCGCGAGAAAGCCGTGTTCCCGGTTGATTGTGATAAAGGTGCCAAATACTGGCCACCGGTAACCCGCATTGATGATGCATGGGGCGACAGGCATCTGGTGTGTACCTGCGAGCCCATTGATTCATACAGGGACGAATAAAAAGCAGAAAGCAAATAATATATGATAAAAAAGACCGCGTAAAGCGGTCTTTTTTTGTGTTCGCCAGGGCAGGGAACTCAAGAGCTTGGTATTGGTTCATGTTTTCTTCCCTGTTCAGTGCTTATTATTATCGTAGAGAATTTTAAAATTGCACTTATTTTAACCGAATACCAACTAAATGGATGCTTTAGTTGTATTAAAGCGCTGCTTATTTTATAAGCAGAGTAAAAAAAAGCCCGCTTCAGTGAAGCAGGCTTTTTTATTCAGTAGTCAATAAAGATTATTTATTAACGATAACTTTCTTAGTAGAAACTTTGTTTCCGTTCATCACGCGAACGATATAAGTACCGTTGCTGAGACCGGATACATCAACCTGGGTGTTTTGGCTGTTGAGTTCAACAGTTTTAACCACTTTACCAAGCAGGTTATAAACTTCCAGTGTAGTATTTCTGTAATCTTCAACAGATACATTTATCTGATCAGCAACAGGATTTGGATAGATATCCATATCGATAGCCTGTGGCTCGTCAACTGAAACATAGGCATCTAATTTAAGGTCGATCAGAATACCAGTATTTGTTAAAGGATACATGATTTCGTTCAGTAAAGAATTATCATAAGTGCCATAACGTCCGTTTGTATAGATGACATATGAGAGGTTATATCTGCCAAGGTCTGCATAAGGGTCATAGAACAGATCAGGGTTAGCAGTTGCATCAGAAGTTTGATAGAGATAATACCTGAATCCATTACTTTTTGGAGTCTGAGTTGTATAATCATACAGGGTGTCACCAAAATTATATGAATAACCTGGCTTAAAAGTAATGCTTATGCCATAGATGTGTCCTGCTGGAACTGTAAGGTTAGGATCAACATCAATATAATGGTAAACATTACCTGAGTCTGCCACAGTAAGAGGCTTCTTAATTACTGTTTTATGAGGGTCTGTAAGTTTTGCTTCATAACCCATCAAAGTAGTGCTTCCCATCATTTTTGGCGGGCTGAACCACATAGTATCCGGTGGATCTGCAATATACACCCCGTTAAATGAAGGGTCTGTTGTTGGCAGATTGTGAGTGATTTCCAGGATTAATGTGTCAGTAACTGTTCCATCAACGATGTTATAAATACCTGCCACACTAATAGAGTCCAATGTACTTCCGTAAGCAGGATCTATTGGGTTTGGATAATAGCTGGAGTTTGCATCTCCATATGGGTCACATACCATACCAATACTGTGAGCGAAAACATGATGTGCCAAATTGTCTGATGAGCTCACATACACCATTGTTGAATCAGGGAACAACGGGTTTATAAATGTCCCAACCATGTCGGTTGAACCATAAAAGTTATTCAGCAGGTCATAAGCCGGGCTGAACCAGCGATACGCACGCGTGTTCATCTTTTTTTCAAGGTCAACCTTTTTCACGGCTGGCTCTCCTTGTGGTGTATCTGCTCTTTGAATTTCCTGCGCTGATAAAACGGAGAACATCAACAAAGCAGCAATAACAATAAAAATTCTCTTCATAGCTGTTTGGATTTTAATTATTTATATTCTATTTCTTGTTCTGAATAATAATTGGCAAAGATAATGACGTTTTATAATTTTTACAAATAATTCAACAGTAAATATCCAATGATTGTTTCCTGTAAGGTGCATTTATAGTGCTCACGACACATAACTGCATGATTTGTATATGATAAAGGATCATTATTCTAAAATGTTAAAGCCTGATGATGTATGTAGTAAGGCCGTTAATGATGGTTTTGGGTATTGATATTCAAACTTTTATTTTATATATTTGGACATTGGTACCTAATACCTACGCGTATGAAAAAATTATACCCTCCTGTATTTCTCCTTTTGTTTACCTTATTGTCTGCATTGACAACCAGTGCAGCCAATCCGGGTGAACTTTCTCCTCCTACTGATACAATTCAATGGAAGAAGTTTGACTCGCTGCCCGGCTTTGCATATATGCTGAGCTATACCTATAGCAATGGTAGCGGCTACTTTTTCGGCACAAATTACCTGGATTTGGATCAGGATCCTTCCACACCTCATCAAAACGGGATACCTGCCTTTGCCCAGGGTTTTGAAGCAGATACAAGCGGTTATGAAATTATTGAGCTGCTGTTTCTGGTAGGAAGCAAGATCAAAAAATCATCATTTGGCACTCCTCTTATAGCGAGTATTTATCTGATGGATGATTCCTGCCATTATACTATAAATACATCCAGCGGACCGGTGGAATACTCAATTGCATGTCCCGGTACACTTTTGGAGACAACTTCGGTTCCCTGGGATGATATTAAAGAATCACCCATAGTGTCATTTAATTTCACTTCAGCTAAGCTGCCATCACCAGTTAGTGTAAATCAGAAATACAGTGTAGTAATTGATCTGTTTGATTTTTATATGAATGAAGACAGGATTGGATTCATGTGCTCGGGCCATGGAGGTGCTTCCGCTATCTCGGGGAAGGAAAATTGTCTGTGGTTATACCCTGACCCGTATCTATGGCTTCAGGTGGATCACCTGTTCACGAGTATGGACAGGACTCTGGGAATTTTTCCTGTAATTGATGATGGCACTTATGGCATAGATGAAGACCGTTTTCAGTCGGGTATGAAGCTGGGCTATGCTTATCCTAACCCGGCTGAAGATATGGTATCTGTATTGTTTTCCAACCAGAAAAACGAGGATCTTAAGTTGCGAATTCTGGACCAGAATGGACGGACTGTACTGGAAAGAAAGATGGATGATATGATGCCGGGTGAACATGAACTCAGTTTTGATTTAAGCGGCTTTGTCTCCGGTCACTACTACATCATACTCAGCAACGGGAAAACAAATTTAACCCGTAAACTGATCCTCGCCCACTAATTCATGGTGAACACATATTGAATAATGTTGGCGCCCATGCGCAATGCTTTTTCCCGCGTGGCAGGGGAGTCGTTATGCACTTCGGGGTCTTCCCAGCCATCACCCAGATCAGATTCCCAGGTGTAGTAACAAACAAGCCGTCCTTCGTAGATCAAGCCATAACCTTTGGCAGGTTTGCCATCGTGTTCATGAATCTTTGGCAGTCCGTTTTCAAAATCATATTTCTGATGATAGATAGGATGATCGTAAGGTAATTCCACAAATTCCAGCTCCGGGAACACCTTTTTCATTTCCGGGCGTATATATTCGTCCAATCCATAATTATCGTCGATATGAAGAAAACCACCACCAATCAGGTAATTCCTCAGGTTTTCTGCTTGCTGCTCACTAAACACCACATTACCATGGCCTGTAAGATGGAGGAAAGGATAGTTGAAAATGGACGGGCTGCCTACCTCCACAGTTTCATAACCTCTGGCAATATTAGTTCCGATATGTTTATTACAGAAGGCAATAAGATTGGTTAAAGCCGTTGGGTCGGAATACCAGTCGCCACCGCCACTGTATTTTACCAGGGCAATTTTCACTGAATTTTCCTCCTGCGCCATCAGAGGTACCATAAATAAATGAAGCACGAATAAAATCAGTAGTAATTTTTTCATAGGTAATATGCATTTAAAATGTTGAGCCACTGGCAGGCTGTTATTGCTGCTGTTTCAGTCCTTAACCTGTAGGGGCTTAATTCCACAGCCCTGAAGCCACTATGTTGGGCCAGTTGAATCTCCTCGGGATGAAAACCACCTTCCGGGCCAATTAAAACGATATGATCCTGCTTTTCATTGTCAGTGGAAAAGATTTTCCGCTCCTGCTCCTCGTGACAATGTGCTATCCATTTGTTCTTTTCCGAAGCTTCAGAAACAACATCCTCCAGCTTCTTAATGCCTGATATTTCCGGGAGGTAGAATTTCACAGATTGCTTGATGGCAGACAGCGCGATCTTTTCTATCCTGCTCACCTTAAGGTTGGCCCTTTCAGAATACCGGCTGCTGAAAAAACTGATTTTTTCAATTCCAAGCTCCACTGCTTTTTCCACGAACCACTCGGTGCGTTTAATATTTTTTGTGGGTGCCAGGGCTATGTGCAGGTTTAATTTCCGGCGCTTATGATGCTCCGGTTTTCCCGTGCTAATAACCACTTCCCTGGGATTAGTGCTTATTATCTCTGCATCAAACAGATCGCCTCTGCCGTTGGTCAGGTGAATGTGATCTTTTGCCTTCAGACGTAGCACTTTCGCAAGGTGTTTTGATTCCTCGCGCTCCAGTGTTATCACTTTATCTTTTTCAGCTTCCGCATGGTAAAACAGCTGCATATGAATTTTCAACTTTATCAATAATGATTTGTTATCTAATCGTACAAAAATAGCCCTTAATGATAGAAAAAGTAAGGAAAATTGTAAATCATCGTGATTTTGTGTTGTCATTAGCTATTGTCACGGGTCTTGTATTTGGAAAAGGGACAGAATTTCTTTCAGATATATCGATTTATGCATTAGCGACCGTGATGATTGCCGCCACTTCCGGATTTACCTTCCGGTCGTGGATACCATTAAAAAATGCTCTTTATCCCATAGGTGTTTCCGTTATCTTGAATTATATAATCTTCGGTGGAATGATCATCGGTATTTCCCGCTTGTTATTTCCAGGAGAAGAAAACATAATGATCTGGATAGGATTCATATTGATAGCGGCCGCGCCTCCCGGGCCGTCTATAATTCCTTTTTCCACCATGCTGAAAGGGGATATTAATTTTTCGGTGAGCGGAGTATTTGGCCTGCACCTGGTAGCCATGCTTTTTGCTCCCGGCATCGTATTGCTGTTTTTAGGCAAGTCATTTATTGATCCCATGGCCATTTTTATTATTCTGGTGAAACTGATTGTTGTTCCGCTGGTACTATCGCGTTTTTTAAGGCATCCTAAAGTTCTTCCTTCCACAAACAAAGTAAGGCCGTTTGTGGTGAAATGGGGGTTTTTCCTGGTTATAACACCTATAGTTGGGATGAGCCGGGATGTAATATTCAGCAATCCTGTTTTCCTGCTACTTACCTCCGTAGTTTTTATAATCGCCATGTTTATAATGGCCTTTATCTATGGCAAGGTTATGAAACGTTTTCACCCCAAAGTGCCCATGATCATCAGTTCAACCTTAATGATGGTAATCAAAAGCTCCGCTTTTTCAGCAGTAGTTGCTCTGACTTTTTTCGACAATGAACTTGTGGCCCTGCCATCAGCTGTGCTCAGTGTGTTTGTCACGCTCTTCATCATATTTTATTCTATCTATGCCCAACGGGAATTCGGCATAAAATAAAAAGGGAGCACCTATTGCTGATGCTCCCGGGGGTAAAATATGTCTGTAAGAATTTTACACACCTAAATATGCCTTGAGTGCGCCGCACTTTGTGTTCTGCTTTAGTTTTTTAATAGCTTTTTCCTTTATCTGGCGTACACGTTCACGTGTAAGTTCGTATTTCATCCCGATTTCTTCCAGTGTCAATGGTTCTTTTTTATTGATGCCGAAATACAGCGTCAGTATATCTGCTTCGCGAGGCGACAGGGTAGCCAATGCCCGGTGTATTTCCTTGTTCAGCGAATCGTGCATTAATCCGGTTTCTGGTGTATCGTCTTCGTTTATATGCAGGATATCATACATGGAATTATCTTCATCCTGAAGCAAGGGCGCATCCATTGACAAATGACGATTGGCATTTTTAATAGAATCTTTTACTTCTTTTTCTGAAAGTTCCAGTTTGGTTGCAATTTCTCCCGGGCTTGGGATTCTTTGATATTCCTGCTCCAGATCACTCCATGTTTTATTAATCTTGTTGATGGATCCGATTTTATTGAGCGGCAGGCGTACAATCCGTGATTGCTCGGCCAGTGCCTGTAGAATGGATTGCCTGATCCACCATACAGCATAGGAAATAAACTTAAAGCCCCTGGTTTCATCAAAACGGTGAGCCGCCTTAATAAGCCCCATGTTTCCTTCATTGATAAGGTCCTGAAGCGACAGGCCCTGGTTTTGATATTGCTTTGATACTGAAACCACAAACCTCAGATTAGCTTGAGTAAGTTTCTTAAGTGCAACCATATCACCCCTTCGAATGCGACGGGCAAGTGAAACTTCCTCTTCAGGGCTGATCATGGGTACACGACCGATTTCCTGCAAGTATTTATCAAGGGATGCAGTTTCCCTGTTGGTAACCTGCTTGGTTATCTTAAGTTGTCTCATCTGAGGGTTTGGTTTATAAAGAAAAAGCCCCTTATCTACGCTGATAAGGGGCTTAAGTTACGTATCAGTATGGTTATTTTCTGATAATTGCTTATTTTCTTTCCGGTTTCGGAAGGAGGGCTTTCCTGGAAAGCTTCAGTTTTCCTGATCGTTTATCAACTTCAATCAGCTTAACTTCCACTTCATCACCAGTTTTAAGAATGTCTTCCACGTTATTCACGCGTCTCCATTCCAGTTCGCTGATGTGCAGTAAACCTTCTTTGCCGGGGAGGATTTCTACAAAAGCACCAAAGGCTACAATATTTTTCACCTTGCCTTTATAAACTTCTCCCACTTCTGGTACAGTTGTTAGCATCCGGATACGGTCTTTAGCTGCCACGATGGATTCTTTATCAGGTGACATGATATCCACATGGCCAAATTCTCCCACCTCTTCAATTGTGATAGTAGTGTTGGTAGTATTCTGGATGTCCTGTATTACCTTACCACCAGGGCCAATAATAGCACCAATGAATTCTTTGGCCACGATCAGCGACTCGATCCTTGGAACGAAATCCTTATAGTCTTCACGCGGTTCGCTCATTGTTTCTTCCAGTTTGTCCAGGATATGCAGGCGGCCTCTTTTAGCCTGATCCAGCGCTTCTCCCAATACTTTAAATGAAAGGCCTTCCACTTTGATATCCATTTGGCAGGCGGTGATTCCGTCGCGTGTTCCGGTTACCTTAAAGTCCATATCTCCCAGGTGGTCTTCATCACCAAGGATGTCGGAAAGTACAGCATATTTATCACCCTCTTTTTCAGTGATGAGCCCCATGGCAATACCAGAAACTGGTTTACGTAGTTTTACTCCTGCATCCATCAGGGCCAGTGTGCCGGCACAAACGGTTGCCATGGAAGATGATCCATTAGATTCCAGAACATCAGAAACTACGCGGATAGTGTAAGGGTTATCTTCCCCTATGGGAATCACGGGCTTAAGAGCTCTTAAAGCCAGGTTACCATGACCGTGCTCGCGCCGGCTGGTTCCACGCATTGGTTTTGCTTCTCCTGTTGAGAAAGGCGGGAAGTTATAATGCAGGATGAAATCCTGTTTTTCTTCGATAACTGCACCATCAATCACCTGTTCGTCAAGCTTTGAGCCGAGTGTAACAGTGGTTAGCGACTGTGTTTCACCGCGTGTGAAGATGGCTGATCCATGTGCAGCCGGCAGATAATCCACCTCCGACCAGATGGGGCGGATCTCATCAAGCTGTCTGCCGTCAAGGCGTACGCGCTCATCAAGAACCACATTTCTCACAGCTTCCTTATGCACATCATGGAAATATTTCTTTGCCAGTTTTGCTTTTTCTTCCTGCTCTTCTTCGCTCATGCTTTCGATGAACTCGTCAATAATAGCGCTGAACTTTTCCGACCGCTTGTGCTTATCGGTAAGACCTTCTTTTGCTACAGCCAGTGTTTTTTCATAAGTTGCCTTATGCACTTTGTGCTTCAGCTCTTCATCTTTTTGCTCGTGATCATACTGGCGGGTAACAATCTCGCCTTTTTCTGATTCTACTTTTTTGCGGAGTTCTATCTGGGCCTGGCACTGCACCTTAATGGCTGCATGAGCTGCCTTGATAGCTTCCATCATTTCTTCTTCGGATACTTCGTCCATTTCGCCTTCTACCATTACCACGTTTTCCATGGTTCCGGCAACGATAAGCTCGAGGTTTGCTTCTTCCAGCTGCGACAGCAGCGGATTGATCACGAATTTGCCATCAATGTGAGCTACCCTTACTTCTGAAATAGGTTCTTCGAAAGGAATGTCAGACACCTGTATAGCCGCAGAGGCAGCAAGGCAGGCATAGGAATCAGGGGCAATGTCTCTGTCGGCAGAGATCAGTGATACCAGCACCTGCGTTTCCGCATGATAATCATCAGGAAATAAAGGGCGGAGGGCTCTATCGATGAGCCTTGAGATAAGTATCTCATATTCTGAGGGGCGGGCTTCACGCTTGAAGAAACCACCAGGGAAACGCCCGGCAGCAGCGTATTTCTCTTTGTAATCTACGGTGAGCGGTAAAAAATCTACGTCTTCGTTAGCTTCTTTTCTTGATACAACAGTGGCCAGCAACATGGTGTTTCCATGGGTTACAACTACTGAGCCATCGGCCTGCTTGGCCAGTTTTCCGGTTTCCAGCGTCGTAGGGGCGCCGTCACCTAAATGAAATGTCTCTTGAATACCAATTTTGGTCATACGTCTTAAAATGTTTTCGGTAATAATTTCTGAAAAGCTTATTATTATTCTTTTCCTTTTATAATTGAGTACAAATGTAATAGAAATAATGTTTCCTATGACATTTCAGCAGGGAAATTACTGAAGTTCAGAATAAGAGAAGAAAAGCAAAAGTTCCAGGCATCTGCTGGTCAGCGGATAAGGCACAAAAAAAAGGCCGCCGGTTGGCAGCCTGATTATGATTGTTTCTTGAATGCAATTACTTACGGATACCCAGCTCTTTAATGATCTTACGGTATCTGTCGATTTCATTTTTCTTCAGGTAATCAAGAAGTTTCCTCCTTTTACCTACCAGGCGCACCAGTGATCTCTCCGTGTTCATATCTTTGCGGTTTTCTTTCAGATGGCCGGTCAGATGTTTAATGCGCTGAGTAAATAACGCTATCTGGCCCTCAGGAGAACCGGTGTCAGACTCTGATGAGCTGTACTTCTTAAATATTTCTTGTTTGTACTCTTTTGTCAAATACATAAGCTTCAGTCTTGATTTAGAATATCTTTTCCTAAAAACGGAGTGCAAAGATAAAACAATTTTACATTACCAGCCAAATCTTTTTAAAAAAAATTGTAGAGATTGTTTCCTGGTCACCATGCTTAACCCGGCAAAGTAGTAACTGAGCC
>JBEPXQ010000021.1:0-11522 GCA_041641835.1 Bacteroidales bacterium | reverse complement strand
CAGGTCACCCAACTCCTTTTTTACTTCATCCAAATCATTCTCGAGGATAGCATCCGACAGCTCGTAAGTCTCTTCTATGGTGAGATAGCGCAAGCTTTCGAGCGTTTGCTTCCTGTCCCACGGACAGCCTTGTCTCAGGTCATCCATGATCGTTAGCAACCGTTCAAAAGCCGCTTTTTCCTTTTCTTTCATTGTACATTCATTTCTGGAAGTGATCAATAAGCTCTTGCAAAGACCACACGCCGGTTTGATTCATTACCGGAATAAATGCATTTGCCTTTTTCTTCCTTCGCATCTAAAGGGATAAGACGAATTGTGGCTTTGGTTTCCTGCTTGATCTTTTCCTCTGTTTCAGCAGTTCCATCCCAGTGCGCCAGCACAAAACCTCCGCGATTTTCAATTGTATCTTTAAATTCTTCCCAGGAATCAGCTTTATGAGTGTTTTCCTCACGGAAGTCCATGGCTTTGTTATAAAGATTTTGCTGAATATTTTCCAGCAAATGCTCTATTTTGGTTGCCAGATCTGTCGCCTGGTAAAATGCTTTTTCAAGAGTATCCCTGCGGGCAACTTCCACTGTACCCTTTTCAATGTCTTTAGGCCCGATTGCTATTCTTACCGGCACTCCTTTAAATTCATACTCTGCGAATTTCCATCCCGGTTTGTATGTATCACGATCATCATATTTAACCCTGATTCCTTTAGCCTTTAATTCTTCTTTTATCTGTAGCGCCTTCTCATTCACTTTTTCAAAGTCTTCCTCTTTGCGGTAAATGGGTACGATTACCACCTGCTCAGGAGCAAGCTTAGGAGGCAGCACCAGACCCTGGTCATCGGAATGAGCCATGATTAAGGCTCCCATCAGGCGGGTGGAAACGCCCCAGGAAGTTGCCCAAACAAACTGCTGTTTATTCTCTTTATCCAGGTACTTCACATCAAATGCTTTGGCAAAATTCTGTCCCAGGAAATGAGAGGTTCCTGCCTGCAAAGCTTTCCCGTCCTGCATCAAAGCCTCGATGCAGTATGTTTCCACAGCACCGGCAAATTTTTCGCTTTCTGATTTACGGCCTTTCCACACCGGCAGGGCCAGAAATTCACGGGCGAAAGTAGCATATACCTCCAGCATCTTTGTGGTTTCCTCTTCAGCTTCTTCTCTGGTTGCATGCGCAGTATGCCCCTCCTGCCAGAGGAATTCAGTAGTTCTTAAAAACAAACGTGTACGCATTTCCCACCTTACTACATTGGCCCATTGATTCAACAGCAAAGGAAGGTCGCGATAGGATTGTATCCATTTTCGATAAGTATCCCAGATAATGGTTTCGGAAGTGGGCCTGACGATGAGCTCTTCTTCCAGCTTAGCATTCTCATCAACCACAATTCCCTTTCCATTTTCATCGTTCTTCAACCTGTAGTGAGTTACCACGGCACATTCCTTGGCAAAACCTTCAACATGTGCAGCTTCTCTGGAAAAAAACGATTTTGGTATGAATATTGGGAAGTAGGCATTACTATGCCCGGTATCCTTAAACATTCTGTCGAGTGTCTGTTGCATCGTCTCCCAGATGCCGTATCCGTATGGTTTAATGACCATGCATCCCCTAACTGCGGAATATTCCGCCAGGTCAGCTTTGATTACGAGCTCGTTGTACCATTTCGCGTAATCTTCTTTTCGGGTGGTGAAATTTTTTGCCATTTTTGATATTATGGTATAGTATTTGAATAATATGCAATGAAAATAATCAAAGAACAAAAGTAAAAATAAGTTTGAGAAATAATCTATTTACGCAATAAATCCTTGGAGGAATAACCATGAAACGATTAATGAACATACTAACTGTTGCAATTCTGGCTCTGTCGCTGGCGGCTTGTTCCGGCTACAGGACAGCAACAGTTTATGACGATGTGTATTATTCCCCGGATGACGAATATAGCAGCTCCGGGTCATCTTCCACATCAGAAACCGAATATACCAGCGCTGAAGGTTATACAACAGTTGATCCTTCAGAAACAGCTGCTGATCCGGAAGCTACCCGCTCAACAAGCGACAATTATTATTATGAAGAAAGTGAAAGCACTGCACCTGAAAGTGATAGCTATACCAACGTAGATGGAAACGGTGATACCTATATAACCAACAACTATTACGACTATTCCTACACTTCCAGGTTGCGCAGGTTCCACACTAACTATAACATGGGCTTCGGTTATTACGACCCGTATTATACCAATATGTACTGGTACACCTACAACCCATATTACTATGGAACCAGCATATATATGGGCTACAGTTTTTGGTATCCCAGCTGGCATTATCGCCCGTACTATTATAATGGTTGGGGTTACTTTGGTTACGGATATGGTTTTGGTTATGGCTACGGCGGACATTATGGTGGCTATGGCTACTGGGGAGGATACAACCACGGTTACCACAACGGATACCATAATGGCTACTGGGATGGTTATTACGATGGTTATTACGGCTATAGCAGCCCCCATTATTATTACAACAGCCATGATGCCAATTCCAAGCATTACGGACCAAGAACCGGTATCGGATCAAGCAACGGCATAGCCAACGCCAGATCAAAAGGTACTTTCACCAGCGGCAGTACTGCTTCAACCATGGATATTGACAGAAATTCTCTAGCTGCAGTTTATGAAAAGGAAACAGGTAAAAGAAGCCTGGGATCTAGTGAACCAGCACGCAGAACCATATCCACAGAAGGTGAAGCAACACGTAAAATAGCTGATGATAAAACTGGCGTGAGCAGGGATATCTCCCGCACCGCTGAATCCGGAGATGCTAAGCTATCTACAGCAGCTGAAAGTGCCGATGGCAGAAAAGTAACCAGGGAAGGTGAAGCAACACGTACCGCTACGCGCAGCACAGAGGCAAAGCCTTCTGAAACTGCAAAGAGAGAAACTGGTGAGAGCAGCAAATACAAGCGGTATAATATGGAAAGCTCGACTCCTGCGCGCACTGCAGAAACACCATCAGCAGAAAAACGCAACGCGGAAGCTAACCGTAGCACAGAGCGAAAAGCTACTTATCGCTACAGCAAGCCTGAGCAAAGGTATAGCAAGCCTGAAACGGCCAGCAAACCACGCTACACCAACCCATCAAAGGGTAGCAACAAATATTACAGGCCGCCTAACAGCCGCGCTTCATCCAGCCGTGAATATACAAGTCCGGGATCACGAAACAGCAACTATAATACACCATCCAGGACAACAAAACCACGTTCTTATAACAGAAGTTCAAGCTCAGGAAATAACAACCGCTACAGCACTCCAAGAAGGAGCAGCCGCAACTACAGCACTCCGAGCAGGTCCAGGAGTTACAGCACTCCAAGCCGCTCCAGGAGCTCAAGTTCCAGCAGAAGCTATACTCCTTCAAAAAGCAGCAGCTCAAGCAGAAGTTATACGCCATCGAGAAGCAGCAGCTCAAGCAGAAGCTACTCTACACCTTCAAGAAGCAGCTCAAGCTCAAGCTCCACCAGGAGCAGCTCTAGAAGCAGCAGCAGCTCACGAAGCAGAGGACGCTAAGTCATAAATCATTATATAAATCAAAAGCATCCATGGTTACATGGACTATTATAACCACGGATGCTTTTTTATTAACCAAAAAAAGATATAACAATGAAAAAAGCAGTCATATTGATAAGTTTGGTATTCAGCCTGGGCTTCGCAACCAAAACAAACGCCCAGTATGATGTGGATGCATTGCGGTTTTCATACCTTACTTTTGGCGGAACCGCCAGAAGCATGGCAGTTGGTGGTGCCTTCGGTGCCCCTGGTGCCGATTTTTCAGCTCTGAGCACCAATCCGGCAGGAATCGGACTTTATAAAAGCTCAGAGATCATGTTTACTCCTTCCTTATATATCTCTACAGTGGAAAGCAATTTCTATGAAGAAGCCAACCCCGGAATATCGGATATTAAATATGCCTTTAATTTTACCAACCTTGGGCTGGTTATGGCGTTTGAGCCTAAACCCAATAATGAATCCAGCTGGAAAAACCTGCAGTTTGCCTTTGGTTTTAATAAAATCCGCGACTTTCATCAACGCACAGAAATTGAAGGTTTCAATCCGCAAAGCTCATTAATGACTGTTTACCGGGATAAGGCAAACGCATTGGGTGACTTGAGCTATTATGACACTGAACTTGCATTCAACACCAATCTGTTATGGTATGATTCACTGGATAACCAGTTTCATGTGGATGCCCCTTATGGAGGTGTTAACCAACGAAAAAGCATAGAAGAATGGGGTGCCATCAATGAAGCTACACTTTCTTTCGGCGGAAATTACAATGATAAGATTTATGCAGGTGTTACCATTGGAATCCCAATACTGAACTATCACATGGATTCAAGATATACAGAAATTGACACCAAGGATAGTATTAATATGTTCAAATCACTTACACTGGATGAAGAACTGCATACCACTGGTGCCGGAGTTAATTTCAAACTCGGGCTGCTGTTCCGCCCCGCAGAATGGATCAGGTTTGGCGGAGCACTCCACACACCTACATTTTATACACTGCATGAGGAATACAGCCGACACATGGCATCTCGTTTTGAGAATAGTGCATATAACGCACAAGAGCCTGCTGCCGGTGAATTTGACTATGAGCTAACTACACCGCTTAGAGCTTTTGGTGATGTGGCATTCTTCATCGGCAAAAGAGGGATGATAACCGCACAGTACGAATATGTTGATTATGCAAATGCTCGTCTATCTGAAGAAACCGGCCTGCCATCCGAGTCACAGTATTACGACTTTAAGGATGATAATGAGGCAATCACCGCAAAATATACCAGTACCCACAACATTAAAGTAGGTGGCGAACTGAACCTGGCTCCCCTGCAGCTAAGAGCTGGCTATGCTTTATATTCCAGCCCTTACGCTAATAATATTAATGATGGCGAAAGAACATACTATACTTTCGGAATCGGCTTCAAAGAAAAGAATTACTATATTGATGTTGCCTATATCATAGAAAATTACCAGGAGGATTACTACCTGTATGACCCAAGGTACATTAATCCTTCAAAGAATGAATATAATTCTAACCGTTTAGCACTAACATTCGGTGTGAAATGGTAGCCTGAACCACTTTTGTTGTTGATCCCCGTGATATAATCGCGGGGATTTTTTTATTTCACCTGCTCCAGGTAAGCCTTTGCTTTCTGATGTATGCTTGATCTGTAAGTATCAGGTTTCATATTCAGGCATTGCCTGAATTTCTCAGCAGCCTTTTGATGATCCCCTTCCAGCATATAGATTTTCCCAAGCAGCAAGGCGGCATTGGCAGCAAAATAATAACCTTGATCTCTTCCTTCATCAATGGTGATCTGATAGTAACTTTTTGCCTTGGTTGTAATATCAAGTTCATGATAAATCCTTGCAAGCCTGTAGGTAAACTCCAGTCCATCTTTTTTTGATGAATAAGCTTCAGAAGGTTTATGGCTAACCAGTTCGCTCAGAGCTTTTTTGTAGTATCCGCCGTCAAAAAGCAACCTTACTTTCAGCAGGATTCTATTTGGTGCCTGCCTGCTTTCAAAAGCTTTCTGTGCCGCATCATCAGCACCGGTTACTGCCTTATCTATTGCACCTACTTCCTGCATGGCATTCCACCATTCATTTTCACCCTGACTGATCAGCTTTATCCAGGCTATTTTTTGCGCAGCTGACTTCTTGTACATAACACCAGGGAATTCATCTATATATTTTCTGAAATATCTTTCTGCAGCAGGATCAAGCTTCTGCAAAAGTGATTTCCCTTTCAGATAGTATTCAAGGTAATAATAAGGAATTTCAGGCTGAAGCGGATATTCCCGGTTCATATAGGATAAAGCAAGTTCGTTTTTACCCAGCTGCTTTACCAGCGTTACTGCTGCAAATCGCATCACAGGGCTATTGGTAATAAGTGAATCCACAGCCGGCAATGTATAATATGATGCTACCTGCCTAAGGCCTTCCGGATCAGGTTTGAAATTCCGATAACTCATGGTGAGAAAGAACAGGCTTTCGGCTAAAAAGTCCTGATTTTCTTTGTGCAGGTTTCTCCTGAAAACATTGTGCAGGATTTTCAAACCAGTATCAACATCACCTTCCACATTCATCATTTTAAAAACCCAGCCATATTCCTGGGGAACGCTGCCAAACAAAACCAGCATGATGCCTTTCATCATTTTACCGGGCTGATAATCCGGATGTGATTTATTCAGATCTTTGATGATTCCATAACTCTTGTTGAATTCCAGGGCAGCAGGAATATATTCGCCGAAGCGCCCCCTTGTAATAGATGACTCCAGCAAAACCACGGCTTCTGTAAAGCGGGCGGCGGGGCCTGTGCGCTGTTTAAGAAATTCCAGCCGCCCGTCTGTAAGCCTTTTGTATTCATCCAGTTTTGATTCATCCGCAGTAAGATTTATCTGCATAAAATCAGACAGCTGACGTAAATACACTATATCTTCGGTAAGCAAACCGGAATGCCTCATCAGCCTTTCAGCTTCAGTAAACTGGTGCTGAAGTATCAGCTGGTGGATCCTGCTGTAGCTAAAGCTCTCATGGGCCAAGGTGGAATGCAAACAGCCAACCAGCAGTAAAGCTGCTATTGTTATCCTTCTCATCACGCCAAAGATAAAAAAAGAGAGTGTATTGAATACCAAAATCTGAAAGCTTCTTCAAATATGATATTCAATACACTCTCCAGATGAAAATGTATCTAAGCGATTACCAAAAATCAGCTGATAATTATTCCTGCTCTTTCTTTCTAAGCTGTGGATCCTTTTCAAATACAACTTCCTCTATGTCATCATCCACCAGGATGCGCCCACAGTATTCACAAACAATGATTTTTTTGTGCATTTTGATGTCCAGTTGCCGCTGTGGCGGGATTTTGTTAAAACAACCACCACAAGCGCCACGTTCAACTTTAACAACAGCCAGTCCGTTGCGTGCATTTGTGCGGATACGCTTATAAGCTGAAAGCAACCTGCTCTCAATGAGCTCCTCATGCTCATCCGACATATTAATGAGCTTGTTTTCTTCTTTCTCTGTTTCCTTCACAATATCGCCAAGCTCATTCTTTTTTTCATCAAGAGCTTCCTTGCGTTCATCAAGCACAGCTTTGGCTTCCTCTATGGATTTACTCAAGGCATCCATTTCCACCTTATGCTCCTTAATTCTCTTTTCGTTGAGCTGAATTTCCAGGTTCTGATATTCCAGCTCTTTGGTGATAGAATCATATTCGCGGTTATTGCGAACATTCATTTGCTGCTCTTCATATTTGCGAATCAGCGCCTGGCTATCCTTAATTGCATCTTTTTTCTGGTCAATGGCTTTATTTAATTCGGCCATATCATCTTCATACTTCTCCATTCTGGTTTCCAGGCCTGTTATTTCATCCTCCAGGTCCTGAACCTCTAATGGGAGTTCACCCCGAACCATGCGTATGCCATCAATCTTTGAGTCGATCTTCTGCAGGCTGTATAGTGAAATCAGTTTCTTTTCCACGCTCACATCGCGTCCCACTGGTTTTGTGGTCGTGCTTAGGTTATCTTTCTTAACAGGATCGGACTTTTTCTTTGCCATATCTTTGCTTTATTTGCTGATTTAATAGTAATTAACAGGGTTTGTGCTAACCTCTGAAATTCGAGTTGCAAAGTTAGAAAAATTTTCGATTAACACGTCTCTTATTAAATGTTTTGTGAACTGTTCGGTTTCGTAATGTCCGGCATCCACAAGCATGATCTTATCATCCGCCATAAAAAAGTCGTGATACTTCAAATCGGCAGTAAGGAAAACGTCAGCACCTGAGCGGATAGCGTCAGTAATAAGAAAACTTCCTGCTCCTCCTGCCAGTGCCACCTTTTTTATCTTATCCGGCTTTTTACCGGAAAACCTGATGACCTTCACCCTGAGTTTTTCCTTCACCATATCAAGGAATTGTTCAAAATCCAGCTCCTTTTCAAGTTTACCAAAACCGCCGGCACCAACTCTCTCATGTGCATTTTCCAGCGCATAAATGTCATAAGCTACCTCTTCATAAGGATGTGCTTTAATGGCAGCTTCTACTACTTTTGCCAGCAGGTGTTGAGGCACGATAGTTTCAACTCTTTGTTCAGGTTCATAATGCAGTTTGTCTTTTTCACCTACAAAAGGATCAGCATTATTACCTGCCCGAAAAGATCCCTCACCCCGAATATTGTAGCTACAACTGTCGTATTCGCCAATCTCTCCTGCCCCTGCATCAAACATGGCTTTGCGTACGTTCTCAGCATGGTCTTCAGGAATAAATACAACCAGCTTCTTAAGCAGATCAGGGCTTGGTCTTAATATGCTGAAATCCTGCAGCCCCAGTATGGAAGCCAGCTTCCGGTTCACCCCACCCCATGCACTATCCAGGTTAGTGTGCGCTGCATAAATGGATATTTCATGCCTTACAGCCTTCAGAATAATATCATTTATCATATTCCCGGCTGTGAGATTCCGTATTGGTTTAAATATCAAAGGATGGTGAATAACTATGAGATTATCGCCATTTTTGATGGCATCTTCCAATACCTCCATAGTCATATCAACTGCTACTACAGCACTGCTTACTTCCTTTTCAGGATCACCGCACATCCAGCCGGCGTTATCATATGTTTCCTGATAGGCTCGCGGAGCCAGTGCTTCTATTTTTGCTACAACTTCTTTGGCTTTAGTCATAAGTTTTTGCACGAATATATGATTCTTATGCCATAGAAACGATATTTTATTCCATAATGTTTATCTTTGCTCAACGGTGGTTCATTTTTTGTATATGTCTTTTACTATGATAAGAAAGTTGATATTAACTATTTTCCTGGGTTTTGTGATATTAATTGCCAGCGAATCGCGATCCCAGTCGGAGGCAGATCTCACGTCTATGTACGAAAAAGTATTCCGGAGTGAAGATGCTTCCATGATCAGCAGCCATCTCAATTCAACCATTGAATTGACTACTCCTGGCAAGGAGGGCAGCTTTTCCAACAAACAGGCCAGACTGATCCTTGGCAACTTCTTTAAGAAAAACAAGGTGCGAAGTTTCAACATAAAACGTAACGGTGATTTTTCTGATGGCTCACGCTTTTTTCTCGGAGAGATGCAGTCAGCTTCAGGAGAAAATTTCCGTGTGTATTTTGTTATTCGGGAAACCAATGGCAAATGGCTGATTCATATTCTGAAATTCAAAAAGAGCTAAAATTCCGTAAATGAGCCTAACCATCGCAAAAAACAGGAAAAGCGCGAGCACGATTTCAAAGAAATTACTAATCTTGTTTTCAGGATATAACATATCATATTTGACTCCCCCACCTAAATGACGGGGCAAGACTCGCCGTTTGCAGAATAGACATCGTACTTTTAAAATCAAATTTAGACAGATGAAAATTGAAGATATTATTAGCCAGGCGATAAACGAGGATCACGGGACCGGTGATCATACCTCATTATCCACCATTCCATCTGAATCCAGGGGAAACGCGAAATTAGTAGCAAAAGAACATGGGATTATTTCAGGTACTGAAGTAGCTGCAAGCGTTTTTCAGCATGTAAATTCTGATATCAAAATTAATATTAAAATAAATGATGGGCAGGTAGTTAATCCGGGTGATATTATCCTTACGGTATCCGGGCCGGCTTCTTCCATCCTGCAGGCTGAACGCGTAGCACTTAACTTCATGCAACGAATGAGCGGTATTGCTACAGCCACAGCCACTTACGTGGAGGCTGTGGAAAAATACAAGGCTAAAATTCTGGATACCCGCAAAACCACTCCACTGATGCGGGAGCTCGAAAAAAAGGCTGTGAAAGATGGCGGAGGGGCCAATCACCGTATGGGCCTTTATGATATGATCATGATTAAAGATAACCATATTGATTTTGCCGGTGGCATTCCACAAGCACTGGATGCAGTGGAAAAATACCAGGACACCAATAAGCTGAACCTGCCTGTGGAAATCGAAGTGCGTGACTTTGATGAATTAAGGCAGGTGCTGGCTCATGGAAAAGTTCAACGCATCATGCTCGATAATTTCAGCCCGGAAGACCTTGTGATAGCTGTAAGAGAAATTGACGGGAATTTTGAAACCGAAGCCTCCGGGGGCATCACACTGGAAACAATCAGAAATTATGCTGCATCAGGAGTTGATTTTATCTCTGTCGGTGCACTCACACATCACATCAAAAGCCTTGACATGAGTCTAAAAGCGGATTTTTAATATGCGAAATCCAATTGAAAGGTATAAGAACCAGATCAGAGAAAAAAAGTGGTATGATAAAATCCGTGACAGAAGCAAACACATAATACTTCCAGGATTTGACCACACACCGCTTTATGATGTTATAGAGTTTTTTATCAGGGGAGTTCAGCAGGGAGCGATTACTACGCGGGCCTCTGCCATTTCGTTTAAATTTTTTCTTGCAATCTTTCCTTCATTACTGTTTTTCTTCACTATCATACCATATATTCCTATTGAAGGGATTCACACTACAATGCTGGAGCTCATCAGGGATTTTATGCCTGTAAATGCATTTAAAGCAACTGAAGACACCATTACTGATATCATTCAGCATAAACGTGGAGGATTGTTATCCATAGGTGCGATAATGACTCTTTATTTTGCTACCAACGGGGTAAGCAGCATCATCAGCTCTTTTAACAAAACCATACACATAAAGGATAACAGGAGTTTTATTAAAAAGCGCATTACCTCGCTACTGGTATTTTTTATTCTGGCTACTATAGTAATTCTTTCAGTGGCTTTGATCACTTTTAGCACCGAATTTCTGAATTTCCTGGAATCGAAACATATAATACGCTCCGAATCTGTGATTATAGCCATCGAGATAGGTAAATACCTGGTATCCGGTGCCATGGTGTTCTTTTCCATCTCATTTATCTATTATATGGCTCCTGCCAAGCAGTTTAAATTCAGGTTGATTTCTGCCGGCTCCACACTTGCCACATTATTACTGCTCATTACTACCACATTATTTAACTTTTTTGTGAGTAACTTCGGTAGTTATAATGCCCTGTATGGCTCCATAGGTACATTGATTGTGATCATGCTGTTTATTTATTTCAATGCCCTGATCATACTCATAGGTTTTGAACTAAATGCCAGCATAAACTATGCTTCACGGCAGGACCTTGAAGTAAAAGATTGAAGTCTCTTCATATTTCACCTTCGGAAGTCAAATTTAGAGCAATTCTAAAGAATTAGAATAAATCATTATTACTTAATCCTAGCCCGCGCCAAATGGGCATTCCAGTGCAGCCACCTCCACTTTCAGCTCATGCATATCCATATTTGACTTTTTATTAAGAAGAAAACATGAAAAATTATTTGCAAAGTCCAACTCTGCGTTTTACATTTGTAGTGTTATTTTAATAACAATGTTATTTGATTAACAAGACGTGTATTTACAGCAGTTGAAAAACTGCTTCAATATATACCCTTCTTTCATTTGGCCTTTGATTGTAACT
>JBEPXQ010000020.1:0-11922 GCA_041641835.1 Bacteroidales bacterium | reverse complement strand
GGGATTGCTGTAATCGTACTGCGAACCAATACCTATAATATCCACCGGGTTTGAAGGGATTACCTGCCCGATAAGCGGGTGTCCTGAGCGGATATAAGTTTCACCCGTCTGCCCGCCGGCACTGAATGTGTAGGAGGTATTACTGCTGAAAGTACCGCCTGCACCGGAAAAAGTTACATTGTTGATCCTCACCAATTCCCCTTCCACTGATTCATTCAGTTGTCCGGGAGTAATAACAGCCGGAGACGGCATGGTGTTGCCTGAAGAGTGAACAGTATAATTGGATACCGGATCTATCTCCAGCAGCTGGTTATAATCCTTAACTGTACCGGTAACGGTTACAGAGTCGCCTCTTACTGCACTTTGTGAGAATGTATAATCGTAAACCGCTATTCCTGCAGTTCCATCCTGCATATAACGAATAGTGCCTAATTCAGTTCCGTTGGTTACAATGCCACTAATGGTAACGGTATTACCCGCTCCCAGGGTCCTGGCAGAATCAATGCTGATCACCTGCCCGTAACTCATCAGGGTGATGATCATCGCTAAAGCTGATAAAATAATTTTTTTCATATGTCTGTAATTTGATTTCATTGGTCCCCGGCATAGGGGAGCTTGCCATGACATGTTACACCTTTGATGCAAAAGCTTTATTAACTTCCTTATGATAATACTTGTGTGTATTTCGCCAGCCGGCAGATCATGGCCCGGTTCATATCTAATTTTATTGTTTTTTGTTTTAGAATGATAATATTAATGAAGTATTCCACTGCCTTCCCAGTCCAAAAAATACAGCCGCGGATCCAGCATCAAAATTATACTTCGGATTAGCTATATACTGGCTATTGTTATCGGCATCGGATATGTAGGTTTTATCCAGAACGTTAAGAACACTTAGCTGCAGGCTTAATTTGAGTTCATCAAAATACCAGCTATATCCTGCATGGACGTCAACCAGATAATAATCAGGAACCTGCCATGAATCTTTTGGGTTTCCCTCATCATCCAAATAATCACCGCTTCCGAAAGAATAACCCTGTATTGTTGATGAGGAAAGGCTAAGTGGATCAAACGCTGCATAATGTTTTCCAAAGTAAGTGATCGCAGGCCGCAGGTACATGTGCTTAAGGGGCTTGTAGTTCAGGCTGAAACGGGCCTGATGCTGCGCCGCATCACCCACATGCACTCCTTTTGCATTAAATGCCACATTGCCAACAAACTGCTGCTGCTCGTCATAGATGCGTGCAGTATCTTTTGATGCCCACTGCCAGTCGCCAATGGAAATAACTATGTCATATTGCAGATTATGCAGAACCTTATGCCCGAACTCTACCTCAATACCTTTATGCAGGGCATCCACACCATTGATGTTCACATTATAGGATTCATCATCAATATTGATGCGGGGGGTACGGTCAGCTGGTTTGTTAAGCCATTTGGTATAGTATCCATTCACGTTCAGCGACACATTATTCGTATTAAATGAAAAGCCCAGTTCAGCTGCTCTGATGGATTCATTCTGAATGTTTCTGTACATATTATTGTCATAATCAAAAACATTATTAAAGCGAGGTGCTTTATTGATGTAACCCAGATTACCATACATATTGAACTTATCAGAGAAGTTGTAATTTGCTCCGATTTTTGCTGTATAGCCCCAGAAATCTTCCCAGCCTGTGGATGCAGGTTCTGCTTCAGGTGAGTTGATTGTATATTTTTCACCATCAATCACAACCGTATCAGGGATAAACTCCTGGTCAACGAAATCGTACTGGTATCCTACCTGCTGATTGTAACGTTTGCCGTCTATCACGATGTCTTCCCGCTTGAAAAAGTCCACTCTTTTGTATGATTTATTGGCAAAGGAAAGATTAAGGAAAGCCTGGAATTTCTCCACTTCGTATTCCAGCTGGCCAAAGCCTCCGGCCCACTTCACGAGTCCGTCGTTGTGATACTCGATAATATCACCAATTTCATCCCTTCGCAGTGTTGGTCTGCTATGGTCAACCACTTCTGCAACACTTCCGTCCATATAGTATTGCCCGCCCAGGAAATCATATATCTGTCTGTAATGCTCACCCCGGTAATATCTCAAATCAACACCACCACTCACATTCAATAAAGCATTTATGCGGTAGTTTACCTGGGAAAGTAACCCATACCATGCATGATTGTTCCTGCCCGAATACATTACATCACCTGCACGCCCGGGATTAAACTTGTTGTTGTAATTACTATTATATATTTTCTGAAGGTCCACCTGTCCCTCTTCGGTTAAGTTAGGGGTGGATGTGAGTCCGGTTCCGCCGCCCTGGCCGATGGACATATATGCTATATTATAGATGTAAAGGTCATCATTTACCTGCCAGTAGTCTCTGAGGCTGAATTGTGGCTTATGGTAATAATTAATCTTCGTGTTTAGCTTTTCTTCATAGCCGTGTATAGTATCACCTCCCACTATTTCATAGCGGTTAAGATATCCCCAGTGAGAATTATAGCGCAGTCCCATATTCGTTGGAACGCCATCGGGAATACTGGCAGTATCCACACCCAGCTCTGCTGCATATTCAGCATCCCAGGTGGCTATCGACTGTGAATAGGAGCGCTGCCCATGTTGCTGCGGAGCACCCATAGCGGTAAAACTCAGGCGGTGTTTGCCAATATCTTTATCAAGCCTCAGGAAGTAGAAATATCCTTCTGTCCAGGTTTGATCAGCAAAACCATTCCCGCGTTTATGGGAATAAGCAAAAGTGGCTCCCCATCCGTTATCAAGGGGTCCTGTACTACCACTTATGGAAGTACGGAAATAGTAATCATTTCCTACGCTTTGCTTGATCTGAAATCCCGGATCCGAATCAATTCCTTTGGTAATGATATTCATAGTACCACCCACGGATGGGATGGCCAGTTTCGACTTCCCAAGCCCGCGCTGTACCTGAATTTTCCTGGTAACAGCGTCGAGACCAAACCAATTAGACCAGTAAACCCAGCCGTTTTCCATATCGTTTACAGGAATACCGTCAATCATCACAGCAACATTTCGCTGGCTGAATCCACGGATGTTTATCCTGGAATCGCCATCACCACCACCCTGACGGGTTGCATACACGCCGGGAGTTTTATTCAATATCATTGGGATATCCTGTCCTGCAAGTTCCTGCTCTATTTCGGCAGGCAAAACATTGGTAAATGCAACCGGGGTTTCACGGGTTTGCGCCATATCGGCCACCACTTCAACTGCATCCAGGGTTTTGTTGTTCAGCTCAAAATCCAAAGTGGTAACTTTGCCATCCTTCACTGTAACAGTTTTTTCTTTGGATTCATAACCTACGTAGGAAGCCTTAATATTATACTCCCCGGGTTTTAGCTCAAGGCTGTAGGTCCCATCCATATTGGTAACGGTTCCTTTGCCTTTGGCATACAGGATGTTGACGCCTATAAGCGTTTCTCCCGTGCTGTTATCTGTTACAGTCCCTTTTATAATGCCTTCCTGAGCCAGCAGCGATTGCGAGATGGCAAGGACCATAAAAAGCAAAACAAAAATCTTCTTCATCTTGTGTAATTTTTTAGTGATCACAGCAGCTTAACAACAATAATGCTTGGTTATTTATCATTCCTAAACATGCTGTTTATCACTTTTTATATTTATTTCACAGATAAAAAAAGCTGTATCCCGCTTTGGCAGAAACAGCTTTTTTCAGATTATTCTTTAAATACTACTGTATGTATATTTTCTTTGAAATTGTGGTGCCATCCTCAAGTCTTGCGTTAATCAGGTAAACACCCTGAGATAGTCCCAGGCTTTCAATTCTGATGCTGGATTTCTCCCCTTCGTTGATGCGGTGTAAAACTGCCCTTCCGCTAAGGTCAACAATTTTTACATCTTCAATTCCTGCGGTTGCTTTAACCAATACCTCGTCATGAATCACAGGATTTGGATATACCAGCATTTTATGAGCCGGTTTTTCATATGTTTCAACTGAAACAGGATCGTGACAGGCGCAGGTGTGCCATCCAAGGTGGTCAAATGTATTATATGGAAGCGAATCCCATTCATTGGCCACGATAAAAGGTGATGGATTTACGGTTACACCTGATTTTACTTCAGGCTTCCTGATAAGCGTATGGTTTTTAGTCCACCATCTGCCACCCAAAGCAGAGGTGTAATTTGCGTTTGTATCCATGGTCCATGCTTCACCCGGGTCAACACCAACTTCACCTATAAGGTCAATCAATGTGCCATTGGTAAGTTCCAGGGAAACAGCATCATTGCCATTCCAGTAAAACGCCTTATTTACATTGTAAACCGGGGTGTAGAAGCTGTCAGCTTTGTTTTGTAATTCAATGGCTACCATAGTGTCCAAACCTGTTCCGTTGGGGTCTGTTTTGTCTAAAACTCCCACATGAACTGAATCCGGTTCCAGGTAAACATTCTGTAAGGTAACACAGTTTGGTGTTGCCGAGCCATTGGAATAACGGCACACCTGGTAATCTGAAAGAAGGATGGGGCTGCTGGACGCGTTATAGATTTCAATCGCTTTATTGTTTCCGCCTCCTTCTACGTATTCTGAAATCAACAGATCAGAACACTGGGCCTGTGATGCTAAAACTGCAAGAACTGCAGCAATTGTAAGTAATACTTTTCTCATGATTATGATTTTTTTACTTTTAGATCATGTTTTTTGACAGGACAAAAATAGTAATAATCAGTATTCAATAGCAAGAATCCGGTTAAAATTAGGTAAACTAACGCAAAAGCTGAACTGGCAGGGTAAAGGCGAGCTTCAGGCAGTACTGATCAGGAAATTGCAGCTGTTTTTTAAATATGAATTGCTTTTCTCCTGGCAAAATACATCAACAGGGGAACCAGCAGCATGCTGCCATAGATGATCAGCCAGAGGGGAGTGCCATTAAAGTTGAAGCTTCGGAAGAAAATGATAAACTAATTGCCAAAAAAATAATATGTTCCGAGGTTAAAAGTGAAGTGGCTAATGCTGTTTTCCCTAAAAATATTGTAATAAGCTATCTCAGCATTTATATAAAGGCCTTCGGTGATATTTGAATCAAAAAGGTAACCAAGGCATGGAAAGAAATCAAATTGGTGTCGTTTCAGTTCTTCAGCAATTCCCGGTAAATCTGCATAAAAGTATTCAGAGTAATATCCGGCACCACCACCAATAAAGAAACCTGGAAATCGCTTTTTTATGAAAAACCATTTAATAGTTCCCTCTACTGATGAGAGAGTATATTCTCCAGCAAACATATCCCATAAAAACCACAGTTTACCTGCAGATATGCTCATATTTATTCGGTTATTAAAACTATATCCAATTAGAAAATCACCGCCAACTGCAAGGTCATAACCTTCTTGAAGTATTGTACTTTTATAGTCTTGCTTTTCAGTATTAAAAGCTAACCTGCCTTCTGTTCCGATATAAATCTGAGCATGAACTGACATAGAGCATATAATGATCAATGATAAAAACAAATACTTTTTCATATCGTACTAAAATTTGAAACTATAACTTATTGATGGAACTATGCCTAAAAGTGTCTTTTGGTATAATTTAAGTGCACTATAAACAGGATGAAATACACCGTTCTTTACTGTTGAACCCAATAGTTTTTTTTCATAATAGTAATAATATGGATTCATACGGTTATATAGATTGAAGACACTAATTGTCCATGTTCTTTCTCCCCATTTAGTTTGCTTGGAAAAATTGGCTGCTATATCAAGCCTGTGATAGTCCTTCATTCTAAAACTGTTTTTCTCCCCATAAATAAAAACGTCAAATTCTTCTATATAATAGTGTTGTTCGGCAAGTGTTATAGGGTATCCGGATCCATACATCCATGTTGCAGAGATTGTTATGTTGTCTTTTATTCTGTGATTTACTGCAACGCTTACATCATATCGACGGTCGTATTTAAAAGGATATTCTTTACCATTATTAATATTCTCAAATTGGCGGTTAGCTTTTGCTATCGTGGCTCCTATCCAGCCAGTGGTTTTTCCTGCTGCCTTTTGTAGGAATAACTCGAGACCATAGTTGTTTCCTGTTCCATCTAATTCTGCTACCTTTTCCCAGTTTTTGAAATTACCGAGCAGATTTTCACCAGGCCTGAATGTAATAAGATTGCTCATGGTTTTATAGTAACCTTCTAAACTCATTTCAAAACCGGAATTGTTGAAATCTGTCACTATTGAGAGTGTATGCTGGCTTGAGGTTTCAGGCCTGACTTTTTCAGTAGAAGGCATCCAGTAATCAGAAGGAACTCCCACACCGGAATAGGATAAAAGATGTATGAACTGATTCATCAATGAATAAGAGTACTTGACTGCAAGATTGTCAATAACCACATAATTAATAACAAGGCGTGGTTCAGCAAAGTAATAAGGTTTGGTGTTAATATGGTAGGAAGACAAGCGTAGTCCGATATTAGCCTTTAACCGTTTTAATGAGAGCGAATTTTCGACGTAAAGTGCGTTTTCAATCGCCTGGAATTTATTTTGATATATTCTCTTGAAGTTAATAACATCATCTCCTGACTGTTCATACTTTTCATTATTAGGAACAAAGCTATGCCAAATACTACTTATACCAAAGAGCAAAGTATATTCAGGGTTATAATAATAAGTAAAATCGGAATTCAAACCGAAATCATTAATACTGCTGGTCAAATGATTTTGCATTTCATGCTGTAGAACTAATAAGCCATATTTATTTTCGACTGTTTGTTTATATCTGTAGTATGTATTTGATAAAGTAGTATTGCTAAAAAGTTTTTTATTAAATACATGATTCCATCTGATTGCAGTTAAGGTATTACCCCATTGGATTGTATTTTTTCGTTCAGAAAAAAGATTATTAGTTTTTTGCTTCAGAATATCGTCACCTTTATAAAAACTAAAAAAAATCTTATTTCTTGATGAAAACTTGTAGTTGAATTTAGCATTTAGATCATAAAAGTTATAACCTAATCCAGAATCAAATAATTTAAAAACCGGGAGTATATTTTTTCGGGCAGATAGTAAAAATGAAGAAGTATCTTTCTTTAATGGACCTTCAAAAGATAATTTTGATGATAACAAGCCCACTGTTCCGCTGGTAGTATAGTTCTTGATATTTCCTTCACGCATTCTTACATCCAGGATGGAAGACAGCCGGCTTCCATATCGGGCAGGAAAGCCACCTTTGATAAGCTTAACCTTACTAATTGCATCAGAATTAAATATTGAAAAGAAACCACCAAAATGAGCAATATAATACAAAGGAACGCCATCAAGCATTACCAGGTTTTGATCCGGGCTTCCACCTCTCACATAAAGTTCACTTTTTCCTTCACCTCCTGACTGAACGCCAGGAGTTAGCTGGTAAGCTTTAATAATATCTACCTCACCAAAAAGGTTAGGTAAAATTTCAATATCACGTATGGGAAGTCGTATTATTCCTGTTTCAGCACTTTGAACTACGCTTTTACCTTTTCGTGCAGAGACGGTTACCTTCTGTAATATAACTCCTGGATTAAGAAGAATATTTAATTCCGATTCTTCATTACAAGATATTTTTAATTTCTTTTTTTTATACCCCAGATGTGATATTTCCAAAATTGCACTATCACAGGATTTTATTGTCAGGCTATAAAATCCGTAGGTATTTGAGATTGTCCCCTGTAATGAAGAGAGATCAAACACAGTGGCACCTATTATGGGTTCTCCAGTTGTACCATCATTAATATAGCCGCTAATAGTAACACTATTTTGGGATTTCATTGTCAGAGAAAACAGAACAAATAAACCTATTAGGAATAACCTCATTTAGTTTTTTCTTTTACTTTTTGTTCAGGAATATAAAAAGCTACCACATGGTTATTAAAGCCAGCAAATAAGCCCATGCCACCATTGATATTTGAGAATACATTTAAGGGTTCTCCTATACCATATAGCATATCTTCTTTTTTGCTATAATGTTGCATCAGCATGGAAGTTTTAAACTTGTAATAATCCTCAGTTACACTTCTTAATCGTATAGTAGCAAAATGACTGTGGATGAGAAAAGTATCATTGACGAGAGACACAGGAGGTTGATAGCTGATATTTATTGTGTATTGTTTTCCCTTAATACTTTTATCTGAAAACAATAAATATTTTGGTTTATCCACATTAAAACTCATTAGCGAAGGATAATAGCTCTCGGATGTAATTACATTGTCAGCCGTAGTTAAATTATACGCTTCTGAAGGATCCTCATAAATTTTATGCATATCTGAAATGCATATTTCGTAGAAATTATCTTCACCAGGAGGGTCTTCAAATGTCAGTGAAACATCTGAATAAATTGTATTACCATCTAAGTATGAAGCTGTAACCAATGAAGTGTCTTTGATTTCTACTATTGAAGGAATATATGTTTTTGTAGTAATAGTATCTCCGTTAAGATAGACCTCTAATGAATATCTGTTTCCTTCCCTCGGGTACTGGTAAGAATATTTTATAGGATAACAATTACATGTATCATTATAAAATAATGTATCGAGTAAATTGCCATTCTCAAAATACATGATTAGTGCATCATTTATGAATATTTTAGATGTATCGGATATATACCTTGTTGTAGTTAATTCGATCCCAAGCGTTTTGTTATTGCCATAGTAACGATTTAACGGTACAATAGTCGAATAGAGTACTAATTCCTGCTTCCTCTTCGGAACGTTAATCTCTACTTCCTCTTTTGAACAGGAAGCAATTGAAATAAACAGAATCAATAATAATTTTAAGAAAACCTGTTGTATATCCATTAATTTTTGATATTGTTTATCTCCTTCTCGATAAAATTCTGTAGATAAAAAATATTATTCTCTCCATCAAGAACTTTCCCATTTACTACAAATGTTGGAGTTGAATAAATTCCTTTTTGTTTAATTAGATTACTATTGTTAATCAATCTTCGCAAATGTTTTTTTGAATTAAATGTTCTCTGAAATTTCTCTATATTTAAATCTAACTTTTTAGCGCAGTCGAAATAAAATGTAGAGTCAGTAGGTCTTGCTCCAGTAGAAAACTTATCATATACCATATTATAGTATTTATAAAATACCTTTTGCTGATTTGCTGCTAACATAGATATTGATGGTAAATCTATGTAGTTATTATAATGAACATATTTAAAGTGGATTTTAGTATGGTAATTTTCTATAATTTCATCAATTAATTTTTTAGAGCTCAAGCAACTCGGACAGCTTAAAGTTGAGATAATAAGAACTTCGAATAATTTTTTATTGGGTTTGTTTAGATCAAAAGCTATAAGATCATCAGTTGAGATTTCGTTAATGATTTGAGGTGATAAATTAATTCTCACATCATATTTTAATAGTAGAGAGTCTATATATCGCTTCAGTATCTTATTTTGCTTGTCTAGTTTAATATAATTTCGTATCTGAGTTAGATCAGCATCATTTATATTATATCGATGAATGTATTTGTTTACTTCACTATCTTTAGTTGATAAATCTTTTGAATTAATTACCTGTTTACGCAATTTTTCAACTGTGATTCCGGTTTTCCGCGCTTCTGCTGCTAATATTTTTTTTGCTATTTCACCTTTTAGAGCTCTAATCCTTAGCTCAAAAAGTTGTTTGTCAATAATAGAGTCGATCTTAGTTAATGATATTGGCTCATTATCAACTATTGCAGCCACCATTTCTTTTTTTACTGCAGTACTATTATTGCAGTTGCTTAATAGGAATACTAGTATTATGTATAAAAGAATTTTGTTCATGTTTACCTTAATGTTTTAAAAGTAGGAAAAGGAGGCCCTTCCTTTTCCTACTTTTAGAGTTTATTTTGTTGGAATTACTTCCGGCATAACGTATAAATTATTTTTCCATTTGAAACTTTTAGCTTGCAAATATAAAGGTACTTCACTAACGAAGCAGTTTTGAGAATCAAACCAAGAGCCATTCACTGGACATTCATTTCCATTGACTGGAGTGTAATAAGCACCTAACCAATTGCTGTTATGTGGGCCCCAGAAAAAAGCCTTAGCTGCAGGTGGAGTGTCAAATATCTGACAATGGGCACCATCGTACCAACCTATTGCACAATCATGGCCATAGAATTCATTGCTTTTATATACAATGCGGTAATTAGTGAGTGTTTGATCTCGGTCTGGATAAATTCTTATGCCTCTCTTATAAAAACTATAGTCATTATCTAAAGCTATGTAATAAGGATTGCTAGGGTAGACCCACCAAGCAGTCACTCCATTTATATCAAGAACATCCCAACCATTCCAAAAGCCCCAGCCATCCTTTTTCATTAGTTGAGCAAAAAATTCACTACCCCATCCTAAATGAACAGCACCAATAAAATCATTAGATGTAGAGTAGCCTACAGGATACCCCTGGAGATATTTAGATCCTGATGAGTGTGAAGCTACTTCAAGAGAATAACTAGTAATTTGCGGGTCAATATTTACAGCTGCAAGATCAACATTAACTTTTGGTTGTTCAGTTATAATATCATCAGTGTATGCTTCCCAATCATCTTCATTATTATTAGATACTATTTCATCAATATCATCAACATCTAAGAGTAATCGAAATTCAGTTGTTTCTAAATATTCATATAGTGCAAGTGAGTCATCTGACGAAATAGCTAGGTATAACACTTGATCACCATTACTGACCTCAACTTCTTCTCTGTAAGTGCCTTCTTCCATGTACTCTGACACTGCAGGTGGTTCAGAATTGGTTGCATTTTTTGATCCATTTAGTTGGTCATTAGTTTCTTTATCTTCGCAGCTTGCAAAAATAAGAATAAGAGCCAACACTGGAATTGTAATAAGTTTTTTCATGTTTTGTTTTTTTATGTTAGTAAAATATTTAACTTATAAAATGCAAAACAAATAAACAATACGGAAATAAAAATTCCGTTATATATTTCATATAGTTAAAAAGAAGTTAAATAATATTTAGACTAATTTTTATTCCATTTAATATCATACCCCATTTCACGTAAGTGATTAACCATATTTCGAATAGTCTTTTCACTACAGTTAAATTGTCTTGCTAAAAGTTTTGGTGAACAAGCAGATTTTATCTTAATAAGCTCCAAAAGATAATCTAATCGATTTTGATATTCAATATACTTCATAAAGTGCAATGTGTAAATAATTGCACAAATATATAAATAATTATGAAAATAGTAAGTTTTTGTATTATGTTTAAATATGTATTGCTTTTCGCCGGGCATAATACATCAGCAGGGGAACCAGCAGCATGCTGCCATAGATGATCAGCCATAGGGGTGTTCCGCTAAAGTTAAAGCTTTTGAAAAAGGATTGAAGCGTCCAGCCTTTCAATACGAAATCCGAAGCCATGTCAGAAAAAAAGGTGAAAAGCATCCACCACATGCCGTAATTCAAGGCTCCGGCAGGCCCGGAAGGTCTCATTTTAATGATCACCAGCCAGGTATAGACAAGCAGGAAAAAAAGCAAAGCAGCTACGTAGAGCTGGTTGGCAATCGTTTCTCCCAGAATTTTCTCCACGAAAAACTCCCTGGCTATCATGTTGGCCAGGTTAAAAACCGGGATTGGCCACCAATATAAAAGTGCTCGCTTCCACATCATTTTATTTAACCATTTGGGGTGATGAAAATGAACGCTAAATATAGAAAGAATTCAGCTTGCGTCCATCTGTTTAACAAAAAGATAATTTGCGCTGCAAGCTGCAAAAATAACGCGGTTGCCTTGAGTTAAGCATTTACTTACCTTAGCGCATAAAAAAAATGGAGCATATGACCAATAAAGATAATTACGCGCTGATAATGGCCGGTGGTGTGGGCAGCCGTTTCTGGCCCTGGAGCCGTAGCAGCCGCCCAAAGCAGTTTCTGGATATCCTGGACACAGGGAAAACCCT
>JBEPXQ010000019.1:0-12022 GCA_041641835.1 Bacteroidales bacterium | reverse complement strand
AACCTGTCGCTGATACCCGGCAGTGTGGGTGCGGCACCTATACAAAATATCGGTGCCTACGGCGTGGAACAAAAAGATCATTTTCACTCGCTGGAAGCAGTTTCTATCCGTGAGCAGGAGAAAAAAACCTTTAATTATCAGCAGTGCCAATTCGGCTACCGCGACAGCATTTTCAAAAATGAATATGCAAGGAAATTCATCGTGACTTCAGTAACCTACCGTCTGGATAAAAAGCCTGTGCTTCACACCGAATATGGTAGTATCCTTGAAGAACTTCAAAGAATGAAGGTGAAAGAGCCTACTGTGAAAGATGTTTCTAAGGCCGTGATCAACATCAGAAACTTAAAACTTCCCGATCCGCTGGTTACAGGCAATGCAGGCAGCTTCTTTAAGAATCCGGTGGTATCAAAGGAAATTCATGACAAGCTAAAGGAAAAACATCCGGATATGGTGTCCTTCAAAGTGGGCGAGGAGCAGTACAAGCTTGCGGCCGGCTGGTTGATCGAGCAGTGCGGCTGGAAGGGTCAGTGTATCGGGCATGCTTCAGTACACAAAAACCAGGCTCTGGTGCTGGTGAACCTGGGTAAGGCAATGGGTAGTGAAGTTATCCATCTCTCAAGAATGATACGTATGTCAGTAGAAGACAAATATGGTGTGAAACTGGAGTATGAGGTGAACATTCTTTAACAATCTGGCATTTCTATTAAAAACAGTCTTCTGACGTACTATGGACATTTCAAGAGATCTGATGTTATTTGTCTCAACCACAGTGGCCCTGTTTCTGTTGGTTTGGATCATCCGTCGTATTATCCGCCGTATTGAAAAGCGACGGCTGCGCAGGTTAAATCATGTGGACGACTTTGAGGCAGTGGCAACCAGGACCCCACACCGCAATAAAAGGACCATGGCCAAAGGAAACGCTCAGGAAAGCATCAGCGGGCGGTTCACCATTATGCGCCGCATCATACTTGGAGCGGGTATCCTGTTGTATCTTTTTATTGTCGTTTTGATATTTTTCGACCGTATTCCTGTTACTGTTGCATCACTGCTGGCTTCTGCCGCGGCTATCATAATCGGTATTGCCGCCAAGCCATATATCGAAAATGTAATTTCTGGTTTTGTTATTTCCTTTTCCGATCATTTTCACACCGGCGATACGGTGGTTATTGACGGTAACTACGGAACGATAGAAGATATTTCCATTTCACATACCATTATAAAGATATGGGACTGGAGGCGCTATGTTATCCCAAACAGCCGCATGCTGCAAAAGGATTATATCAATTATTCCCACCCCGATCAGTATTACTGGGCTCAGATCAAGTTTAACCTGGCCTATGATGCTGATGTGGAAAAAGTGGAGAAAATGGCGGTGGATGTGGTGAAAAACAACGCTCATTTTGCCGGCCACGAGAAACCGAAATTCTGGATCATGGAAATGGGTGAAAAATCAATGGAATGCTGGATAGTGGCATGGGCCGCATCACCAACTGACGCCTGGAACCTGAAAGTGGAAGTAAGAACAGAACTGATCAAAATATTTCAAAAAGACAAGATCAAAACGCATTTTCAGAATTTTTATAAGATGGAAGGGTAATAGAATCTAAAACAAAACCACCTGTGATTCCTACCTAAACCACCTGTGATTCCAATCAAAAGCACGTGTGATTTCATTCAAAAGCACGTGTGATTTCATTCAAAAGCACGTGTGATTTCAATCAAAACCACCTGTGATTCCAGTCAAAAGCACCTGTGATATTGGTCAAAACCACGCCTGGTTTCCAGGAACTACTGTCGCGTGTAGAAATAGCTGCTCTACATCAAAATTTTAAATGCTTGTCTGCTTACGGCTTATTTTGAAAACAAAATTCCTGAAACACCACCTTATTCATTTAGCTTCCGCCAGATAACATCTTTTAGTTCGGTAATTCCCTGGTTGGCCAGTGATGATATAAACACGAATGGAATGCCTTTCGGTATATCTTCGGTTACCCATGCTTTCAGTTCCTCGTCCAGCAGGTCCGACTTGGTTATGGCGAGTATCCTGCCCTTATCAAGAAGTTCTGGATTGAAATTCTTCAGCTCATTCACCAGGATTTCATATTCTTTGGTAATATTATCTACATCAGCCGGGATCATGAACAGTAGCGCTGCATTGCGTTCAATGTGCCTGAGAAACCGCAGCCCGATTCCTTTACCAAGGTGCGCGCCCTCAATAATTCCCGGGATATCCGCCATAACAAAAGACCGGTCATCACGATAGGAAACCACACCCAGGTTTGGTGTGATAGTAGTGAACGGGTAATCAGCTATCTCGGGTTTAGCCGCGGAAACCACCGACAGCAGTGTGGATTTCCCGGCATTGGGGAATCCCACCAGGCCAACATCAGCCAGCAATTTAAGCTCCAATACGATCAGGCTTTCCTGCGCGGGCTCTCCCGGTTGCGCGTAGCGCGGGGTTTGGTTCGTGGATGACTTAAAATGATCATTACCAAGTCCGCCACGGCCACCTTTCAGCAATATCACTTCCTGCCCGTGTTTGGTAACTTCGCTCAGCACCTTGCCACTTTCCTCATCCTTTGCCACAGTGCCCAGCGGAACTTCAATAATATTGTCTTTGCCGTCAGCACCATGTTTTCTGTTTGCCGCACCGTGGTTCCCGTTTTCAGCAAACACGTGCTTGGTATATCTCAGGTGCAGCAACGTCCACAGGTTTCTGTTGCCACGCATGATCACGTGTCCGCCGCGCCCGCCGTCGCCACCATCAGGGCCTCCTTTGGGCAATGCCCTGGCCCGGTGAAGATGCGCTGAACCGGCACCACCTTTTCCACTGCGGCAAAATAAGCGCACGTGATCTATAAAATTAGGACTTCCCATATCTATTGCTGCTTGTGTTGGTCTATAACAGAACAAATCCGCTCGAAAACTGTTTCCACCGGCGCCATCCCGCTCACACTTTCAAATTTACCCTGTTGCTTGTAATAATCAATCACCGGATAAGTCTGCTCCTTATAAATATCCATTCTTTTATGGATGATAGCTTCCCTGTCATCATTCCGGTCTGAATTTGAGCTGCGATGCTTAATACGCGAAACCAGCTCCTCCTCTTGCACTTTAATGCCTATCACCAGATTTATCGCCAGCTTTTTCTTTTCCATCATGCGATCCAGCAGTCGCGCCTGGTTCAGCGTACGCGGGAAACCGTCAAAAATGATCCCCGGAGCCCCGATATGCCTGCTGGCATGCTTGTAAAGCAGGCGCAAAGTAACCGCGTCAGGAACCAGCCTTCCTTTGCTGATATAACTGTTGGCAAGCTGACCCACCGCCGTCTGGCTTTCCATCTCCTGCCGGAATAATTCACCTGTTGAAAGATGAACCAAACCATACCTGTCTGCAATTTTTGCTGATTGCGTGCCTTTCCCCGATCCCGGCGGGCCAAATACAATAATGTTGAACATAGGGCTGATTTCAGACAGGCAAAGATAGGAAAAATCATTTTTCTTCAGCCTTTATTTTTCATTTGGGCAGCTACGCCTGCCTGTCCCACCCACAATTCCCCGCCACGGCAGGCTACCGTCTGCGGGTAGAAAAATTCAGATTGAAGGGAAAAGATTGAGTAAAGATTGATGCAATTGATCCTCGCTGAGCCGAATTTACATCCGGTGGTGGTTAATGACCCCGGATAGCGAGAACATGTTGTCCGTGCCAGGATGAATCCTATGCTTTACAGCCATCCGAAATCCGGAATCCATCCCAGGCGTATATGTTAAATTCTGGCGCTGAATCCCTTATGGAATCAGCAATAAGAAATATTCCGTAAAAAAAATAACTTGTAATATTTGTTTTAGCATTTTGTTTGCCGTATATTTGTTATCAGCAAACCAAAAAAACTATTTGATCCATTTTGAGTATTTTGAGAATCTTAAATATCTTCCCCAGCCTACACTTCAAGAGAACTGCTTTTGACAGATCGCAAAAGGATATTATTCTTTCAATAGAGAACTATATTTTCCTAAGCCGTTCTTTGATTGTTCCTAGTGCTCTCTCTCTCTCTCTCTCTCTCTCTCTCTCTACAGGTACAGGTTATTCAGCAAAATAAGAAGTTTTGCAACTGCATATTGCAGCACATTTTCAAGGGCAAGGAATGGTGTTTTGAGTTTACATAGGACAAAACATGATAGAAATGTATTGCTTTGATATTGAAGCAGACATTATCTTGATTACATAAGTCTAAAATAAAACAAAAGAACATGAGGTTTATTAAAATCATATTTCTCCTTTTGCTAATGATGTTGGCGGTTTGTAATAGAACAGTTGCGCAAAACCTCGTGCCAAACGGTAGCTTCGAGGAATACACCAAATGTCCGCCTGACTCGGAGGGAATGATTGTATATGCTCAAGATTGGTTGGGGTATTTTAATAGATCTTTAACTTATCCCAAGCCATATCCTACGGTAGAGTTTTTTCATAGATGTGGTATATACCCAAGCTTTTTTACCGGGTACAAATTACCCCGGTCCGGGCAGGGGATGTCAGGCATGTTTTATTTATTCTATTATCATGATGTAGTCAGGCATGTAGAATGGCTTACAACTAAACTCAACGATACTTTAAAAAAAGATACCACATATTGTGTTTCTTTTTTTGTAAGAAAATTAGATGCTTACAAAACAGGGACTTTAAGTACGCATTTTAATATGGCCATCAACACATTTACAGCTACTTTTACACCAGACACACTAATAGGGGAATCAACACCGGTGCAAAATTGGTGGCCGAGTTCTCAAGTAGTCTATAATGACACCATAATTGATGATACTGAAAACTGGTCAAGAATATATGGTAGCTTCAAAGCAAAGGGTGATGAAGCATATCTTACCATAGGAAATGGGTTGCCGGTAAGTCAAATTCAATATTCTCCGGATACAATTTGGTGGAATAAAGCTTATTATAACCTGGACGATGTAGCTGTCTGGACCTGTTCTGTTAAAGCTGAAAAAGCCGATGCCGGGCCTGATCACTCCATCTGTAAAGGTCAAGAGGTTCAAATTGGTACTCATGACCTGATGAATTATCAGTATTATTGGTATAGGGAAACAGATACCGGAACAGCTTTTTCAAGGAATGCTATTGTAACTGTTTCGCCCAATAAAAGCACGAGATACATACTCAAAGTTATCGACTGGAAATACGCGATAAGCTATGATACTACTTATATCATGGTTGATCCGGAATGTATGGAAGTTGATATTCCGAATGTAATTACACCCAATGGGGATGGCTATAACGAGCAATTTTTAATCAAGAGTAAATATGATATAGATTATCAATATATCATCTATAACAGGTGGGGGAAGCAGGTATTTGAAGGGGGTAAAAACAATCCCTGGAATGGGGAAATTAATAAAAGCAAAGCATCTGAAGGAACCTATTATTATGTTGTGAGCGTAAAAAATAATACTACAGGGTTTATAAAGGAATTTAGTGGTAGTATAACAGTGTTGTTTTAATGGATGCAACCTTAAGTGGTAAAGGATTGTCGTATTTAAATTAGAATCATAAAACAAATAAACAATGAAGAAATATTTATTTTTTGTTTTCTTAGCATTGCTCATGAATAATGTCAATGCACAAGTATTTTTTAGTAATGAAAACCTTATTTTCGAAACGCAAACCAAAGCGCTTAAAGATGTCGCATTGTCAGACTTAAACGGTGATGGTAAAATAGATATATTATCCGCTTCATCACTTGACAATAAAATTGCCTGGTATCAAAATCTGGAATCAGGAGGTTTTACTCAGCAACAAGTTATCAGTAACTCCATGTATGCTGCCTCCTTCGTAATGGCAGAGGACATTGATATGGATGGCATGCCTGATGTTATTGCTTGCGGGAATCATGCGGTAAGTTTATTTAAAAATTTAGGGAATGGCAATTTCTCAAATGCCGTGCTTATATCTGACTCAGTGAATAAGCCTGAAGATATGGCCATAGCAGATATAAATAGTGATGGTTTGCCTGATGTTGTTATTGCCTCAACCAAAGATAACAAAATTGTGTGGTATCAGAACATGGGTAATGGAAATTTTGGTTTTCAGAAGTTAATTAGCCCTGGTATCAATAAGGTCAAGTCGGTTTTCGCCATGGATATAAATGGCGATAATTTTCGGGATATAGTTTCCTATTCCAGCCAGGATCAGAAAATCGTATTATTTGAAGGTAGCGGAAATGGGTCATTTAATAATTCAATTATCATTAGTGATTCTGCTAAAGATTATTATGACATCATTTTCACTGATGTTAATGCTGATTCATCCCCTGACCTTTGCTTTATTAATGAAACGGTGATTTCATGGTATAAAAATGATGGCAGCGGTGGTTTTACTCCACAGGACACTATTTATTTATCAGGCTCTTCCTTATCCTCGTATTATAGCACACTGGGATCAGACGATTTGGATGGGAATGGATATTTAGATATTATTTATGCAAATGAAGATAGCGTTGGATACTTCCCCAATTCCGGGCTGAGTTTTGGTTCGTTTGTTTTACTAACAGACTCGATTGATCGCGGTAAAGTATTGTTGTCTGGCAATCTAAAAGGAGATTCACTCCCGGAAGTCGTACTTGCTTCAGACGATAACAGGATTACCTGGTATCAAAATGATAGCATCACAGGATTTGGAAAGCAACATGTGCTTGTTGATCAGTTGTTTAATGTTTGGGATTTCTGCCTTGGTGATGTTTCCGGGGATGGCATACCGGATGTTATTTCCGTTGCTAATTATCCTGAAGTATCCTGGTATGAAAATGATGGTAGTGGGGTTTTCGGAGCTCAGCATGTAATCTCATCCGGACCTGATGCAGGAACAGAAGTCAATACTGCAGATATTAATGGTGATGGAAACCTGGATGTTGTAGTTGCTTCAGGTCATGATGATAAAATAGCCTGGTATGAAAATCAAGGTAGTGGCAATTTTAATTCTCAGAATATTATTACAGATTCTCTGGCAATACCTTCGGGGCTATTGACGGTGGATTTAAACAATGATACATATCCTGATGTGTTATCTGTTTCATTAATGGATAGTAAACTCGTTTGGTTTGAAAATGATGGTAATGGTAGCTTTAGTGCTGCTAAAACAATATCTACAAATTTAGTAGGATGTCGGCATTTAGTTGCTTCAGACCTTAATGGAAATGGTTTACCTGATGTGGTTGCTTTAGCTACAATTTCAGACTCAGTTATGCTCTACTTGAACTTAGGTTCAGGTAACTTTAATGAAATACTGCTGACAAACAATTTGATAGTTCCGGAATTTATTAGCCTCGCTGATTTTAATGGAGATAATAGTAAAGATTTAATTATTAGTCACCGCAATGGAGTTACGTGGTATCAAAATGATGGTAACGCAAATTTCGTGTCAAGTCAAAATATTTACACTGGTGATATACGCTTGGATCGTCTGTTCACTATTGATGATATGAACAATGATGGAAATATTGATATTTTATATAGCGATTCTGTAAGTCATATAATATCTATCAATGATGGATCAGGCAATTTCACCGATTTTCAGATTCCCAATTTTGATATTGTACTTGGATCCAAAGCTGGAGATATGAATAATGATGGCAAGTCGGATGTAGTATTATATGTTTTTGATAAGCTGGTATGGCACAGTAACTGGGGAACAACGGGAATAGGCCGGCAAACTCAGAGCGATATCATGGTGTATCCCAATCCAACAAATGGTAGAATCACTTTTTCGACTCCTGGTAATATTTCTGAAATTCAAATCTTCTACATCGCAGGGCAGAAACTTGAAAGCTATGATGGCATAAATAACACTCGTGCTTCAATAAATATCAGTCACTTACAGCCGGGTATTTATGTGGCTCGGCTAATTTCCAGAGAGAAAAATGTCAGTAGCATTAAGATTATTAAACTGTAAATACTATTGCGGATAATAAGTTCCACTCACACCTTCAAGGTTTCCAAAACCTTGAAGGTGTTTTTCACAGCATCTGCTGATATGTAGCAGCACTGACAAATTTCGGAAACCTCTCAGCAAACGGTAATCGGCGAAATCAAAATGCGGACCTGGATAATGCCACTCAACACGCCCACTTAAAGCAAATTTGCAATTCGACTACTTTTTGAATGACCATTTACAGCGGTATCAACCCAAAAAACCTTATTTTATAATAAACCTTAGTAACCTGCATCGCGCTCTATCAAACGGTTACCTTATTACCTTATTTCAATCCGCTTCCAAAACCTAACATCATGGAATATGGAATAGTTATAAAACGTAACGACCTGCCAGCGTCCGGCCGCAGGGAGATCCTGACAGCGTCTGAGTTACATGCTTTCAGTAAAGGAAATAGATTGAATTAAGATAGAATGAAAGAAGATTGAAGGAGCAAAGCTTGAAGAAATTGACCTCCGGATAGCGCGGACATGTTGTCCGTGCCGGTATGAATGCGGAAGGGTAGCGGCAACCCTTATGGATGAATCCGATACTTTGCAGCCATCCGAAACCCGAAATCCGAAACCCGAAATCAAACCGAATATTCCCGGGAAACTATAAAGCCAAAAAAAAACCAGGGTACAGCGATTGCAAGTGTACCCTGGTTTCATAAAAAATAAAGACACGCGGACATTAATTGGTCTTAAATTTAAACTTCACTTCTTTGAGGTCTTTATTGGCTTTTTCGATTTTCTTTTTCAGGTCTTCTTTACTGGCAACAAACTTTTCAAACAGCTCAGCATCGCCTGTGGCAATCATTTGGGTAGCGAGCAGGCCTGCATTTTTTGCGCCATCAATCCCAACCGTTGCAACAGGTATCCCGGGTGGCATCTGTACGATTGATAAAAGTGCATCCAATCCATCAAGGGAAGCTTTGATAGGCACGCCGATTACCGGCAGAGGAGTCATTGCAGCAATTACACCCGGCAGGTGTGCTGCCATTCCAGCACCCGCGATTATTACTTTAACACCTCTGCCGTGTGCCTCGCGAGCAAATTTTTCCACTGCATCAGGTGTGCGGTGCGCTGACAGTGCATTAATCTCAAACGGAATTTCCATCTCGTCGAGAACTGCTGCGGCTTTTTCCATTACAGGCAGATCAGAAGTGCTGCCCATGATAATACTAACTTTTGGCTCCATAATTATAAAATTTGCTCACAAAAATATAAAAATTCCCAGATTACATTTCCACGCCAAAGCGATTTGGAAAAAAAGCTTTATTCTTGCAAAATATTTTAAAACTTCAGGTATTGCCGCCTGATGGTTAAATAATCACCGTAATATTTTAGGAATCATGGACAGAGTACAGGTAAAGGATAAATTGTTTGAAATATATATCAACAGATCGGAAATTGAAAAAAATGTGCGCAGGCTTGCTGGTGAAATAGCGGCGGATATGCGTGATAAAGATCCGCTGTTTCTGGTAATTCTCAATGGTGCCTTTATGTTTGCTGCCGATCTTTTTAAAATGCTGGAATTTCCCTGCGAGGTTTCTTTTACCAAGCTGGCATCATATAAAGGAACCGAATCCACTGAAAATGTGAAGGAGCTCATTGGAGTGGGGAATGAAATAAAAGACCGGCATGTTATCATTGTTGAAGATATCATTGACACCGGAATAACACTGGAGCATCTTCAAAATACACTCAAAAGCCATAATCCGGCTTCAGTTAATCTGGCCACCATGCTGTTTAAACCGGATGCTTTCAGGAAAGATTATCCTATTCGTTATAAGGGGATGGATATAGCCAATGATTTTGTAATAGGCTATGGGCTTGATTACGACGGCTACGGCAGAAATTATCCTGATATTTATAAGGTGGTTGAATAGCTAAGGTTGACGGAACTGAACATCCTGCTGATTTTCTTTGTTGAGTAAAAAATCTAGAATCATTCATCATGCTGAATATAGCAATTTTCGGACCTCCCGGCGCAGGGAAAGGAACACAGTCGCAAAAACTGATAGAGCATTACAATCTGGCATATATTGCCACTGGTGATATGCTGCGTAATGAAATTCGGGAAGGAACCGAGCTGGGAAAAGAAGCCAAAGCAATTATTGATCGCGGTGAATTGGTTTCCGATGAGATAATTGTTAAACTCATTGAGAAAAAAATAAACAGAAATCCCGGTGTGCAGGGATTTTTGTTTGATGGTTTTCCGCGGACAGTGGTGCAGGCATACATACTCGAGGGCTTGCTGCTGAAAATGAACACTTCTCTTTCAGCTGTGATAGCCCTGGATGTTGACCGGGATGAATTGCGGCGCAGGATGCTGGAGCGCGGTAAAACATCAGGCAGAAGTGATGATAATAAGACTGTGATAGAGAAGCGGCTGCAGGAATATGATGAAAAAACGGCTCCGGTAGCACAGTTTTATTCTGAAAAACAACAGTTTTTCCCCATTGACGGCATGGGCAGTGTGGATGAAATCCAGAAACGACTGCGTGATCAGGTGGAAGCTACACTCAAAAAAGAATGGCTCAACATTGTGCTTTTAGGATACCCGGGTTCAGGGAAAGGTACACAGGCAAAACTTCTGGCCGAAAAATACAACCTTACCTACATCTCTTCAGGGAAGATGCTTCGCGAAGAAATTAAAAAAGGCTCTGAAATAGGAAAAACAGCCCAGCCCATTATGGAGCGCGGCGGAATAGTCCCTGACCAACTTACGCTTCCGCTTATCGAATCAAAAATTCAACGCCATAGCGATAGTAATGGATTTATATTTAAAGGGTTTCCCCGCACTATCGTGCAGGCTTATATTCTTGACGGGCTGCTGCGAAGACTGAATTCCACGGTTTCATGTATGATGGAAATCAATGTGCCTGCCTTTGAACTGATGGAGCGCCTTAATGCCAGAAGCAAAACTGCAAAAGGCCGGTCGTATGATATGAACATTGAAGTGATCCTGCACAGGATGAAAATGTATGAAAGCAAAACAGTGCCTGTGGCGGAGTATTATAAAAAGGTGAATAAGCATTGTTCTGTTAATGGCTCCGGCTCCGTGGAAGATGTGTACAAACGCCTGAGTAACGAGGTGGAAGAAGCGTTTACGAAAATCCGGTAAACGTCCTGTTCATTATGGTTTTACGCCGACCGGCCTGGCGAAATACAGTGGCTTTTTGCAGCACTGTAGGAAGTTTAATTTAAATTTATTGTTATCACCTTTGCGGATTAAAGATATTTCCTTACTTTTAACCTGATAATCCTTTCACTAACGGGAGGATAAAACAGGGACAATGAAGAAAAAACTACTCCTTTTATCTTTTCTGATTACACAGGTATTGCTGCATGCTCAATACGACGGCAGCTACGCCGGCGCCCGGCAGGCAGCCATGGGTGGAACAGCAGTTACCCTGCATGATACCTGGAGCGTGTTAAATAATCCGGCAGGCCTGGCCTATGCTGAAAATATTTCTGCAGGTATTTTTTATGAAAGCCGCTACATTATGAAAGAATTCAGTTCACGGGGGATGGCGGTACAAGTGCCCACCGGCTCCGGGAACTTCGGGCTGGGCTTTTCTTACTTCGGATTCAAGCTGTATAATGAAAAGCGATTTACATTAGCCTACGGTAGAAAATTATTTCCCTCGCTAAGTGCAGGGCTCAGCTTCGATTATCTGCATACACACCTGGAGGATGAAAAAGCTGTCCTTACCGGAAGCAAGGGCATTATCACTTTCCAGGCCGGTTTGCAGGCTGAACTTTCTGATAAAGTCCGGCTGGCTTTTTCAATCTTCAATCCTTATTCAGCCAGATTATCAGAATATGAAAATGAAAAAATACCGGCTATTGCCAGGTTTGGCGTGTCCTACAACCCGGATGAAAAGTTTTTAATGCTTGCTGAAGCTGAACAAAACCTGAAGCATGATCTGCGATTTAAAGCAGGAGCACAATACGAACTTCATGAAAAGATATTTATCCGGGGAGGCATAAAAACCAATCCGGCTGAATACACCCTGGGTGTTGGGATGGAACTTAATGGA
>JBEPXQ010000018.1:0-12514 GCA_041641835.1 Bacteroidales bacterium | reverse complement strand
TACAAAAACAGCTATAATATCCTGGCAATTCTTTTGCTGCCTTTTTTCGGTAAGATGATCGGTAAGCTGGACCCCCGAAGGTACGGGATGATCACCTACAGTTCCATACTCATATACATACTGTTTGTTGTGCTCACGCAACTATTTCCGCAATACAGAACCGTCTTTGGCATTGATCTGTATTATATGCTGATAGGCTACATTTTATTTCATGGAATATTTGCAGCGAGCATGCCCCTGCTCTGGAATATCGGGTCAGCATACTTTTGCCGGCCTGAAGATGCAGACACCTACCAGGCCGTACACCTTATGCTAACCGGCCTAAGGGGCCTGTTCGCTCCTCTGCTGGGGGTGTTCTTTTATCAGAACTTCGGATATACTACCATCTTTATTATAGGAATGGTATCCATGGCAATTGGCATTATCATTTTACGGTATTCTGAAAAAAACGTTAAGAATCTGAAGCCGGAAAACAATACATTTGCATAACCGTTTTTTGTAAATATTAAAATTAATTCATACATGAGAATATTCAAAACGCTTTTGATCATCCTGTTAGCTGCTTTCGCGACAGCTTTATCCGGCCAGCGGGTATATAATTTCAGCATAAAAGCCGATTTCAAAAACCTTGAAGACACCATTGGACTTAAGCTGATGCAGTTGCAGCAAAAAAGCATGAAAAATATTGACAATGCCCTGGCCTATCCCGGGCAACAATTCGTATTAAACAGCCGTATTGAGGTGGCGGGATTTTATCAGCTATTTCGTGACCAGCGGAATTACCTGATCCTGGTAACCGAGCCGGGAGAAAACATTCAGGTTACTGCCGATATCACCAACCTGAGTGATCCTGAAATAAGCGGCAGCCCTGCCACCAGCCTGTTTTATGAATTCCTTCCTGATTTTACCGCTTCCAAAAGGAAACTCGACAGCCTGGAAATGGTGTTTGCCCGCGCCCGCCAGAGCAGCAGCGGTATCAGCCAGCAAAAGCAGGCAAGCCTGGTGAATACCTACCGTGAGGCCCAGCAGAACCAGAAGGAAATGATAGCCGGTATGATCAGGGATAATAAGGGTAAGCTGACCGGTCTGATGTTTATTGATCAGCTGGAAATGGATAATTACTTTGAGTTGCTGCAGGCATATGCCTACCGCCTGCATGAAAAATATCCCGAAAATGCATTTGTACAGGATTTCTTCACCCAGATAAAGAAGGAAGAAGCGCTGGCAGTAGGTGCTGAAGCACCTGATATTGCACTACCAACTCCTGACGGAGACACCCTGGCTTTGTCAGATGTGGATGCCCAGGTGATCCTCATAGATTTCTGGGCGAGCTGGTGCCAGCCATGCCGAAAAGCCAACCCGCAGATGGTAAAGCTCTACAACAAATACAAAGATGAGGGCTTCGATATATTTGGTGTTTCCCTGGATAAAAGCCGGGAAAGCTGGTTGGCAGCTATCGAAAAAGACAGCCTCAGCTGGCACCATGTTTCCGATCTTAAGCAGTGGAAATCTGCTGCTGCCAAAACCTATGGCGTGAGTGCCATTCCCTACACGGTGCTTATTGATAAAAACGGTAAGATAATTGCCAAAGGCCTGCGCGAAGAAAAGCTGGCCAGCAAACTCGAAGAAATCTTTGGAAAATGATATTCCACGTCTGAAAATGTCTTTAGAAACGTTGGTAATTATCTCTTTATCAAGATAGATTAGTCCGAATTAAAATAAAATTTTGGGATTTCTTCCATTTTTTAATCTTAACCGGCCGGGTATCATTTAGAAATACCGGCTTCATATGCCCAGGAGGGGAGGATGCTTACGACGGCATGAAGCTTAGATTGCTTTTTTTGTTAATTTTTTTGTTTTCATTAATTATATGTAATTTTTTATATATTTGCACTTGTAAAGGTCTTTACATGATTTATTATTTTTTTACTAATTAAAACATTTAAAACTAACAAATGCATCAGTTTTTAATTTGTCTGGAATTGAGATATATACATTTGATGCAACTCCAAAAAGAAAGGATGTTGATGATAAGTGAAAAGAGTATAATATAAATATGTTTAGATGGTATGACGATCCAATTGGTGAGGCAGTACTTTATCATTGGGTCGAACAGGACTATCCATCAGGATCATCTGTAGACGTTACTCAAACTTCTCAGCTTGATGATGGTACTGTAATAGAAGCAACGCATACCATTAAAGCAAATGATGATGAAATTGGTTGGCAGATAGTCAATATTGCTGACAACCATTGTACAGATGTATACTCCCCAGGTGCAACAATTCTACAATTCAAACTTGGTAGTGCGTACTAAAAACTTTTGTATTATAAATTAAAGTGGAGTTGCGGGTATGCAACTCCACTTTTTAAAACTAATTTAGATTTTAGTTCCTTAAGGAAAGCTATTAATGATCAAATCCATGAAATCTTTTGCTGCCATAGCTTTAACATTATTCATAACCTCACTGAACTCTGCCTTTAGCAATACAATTTCCGGCTATGTGTATGATAGTGAAAGTAATGAGAACTTAATTGGTGCTTCTGTATATTTTTCAGATAGAAATATAGCCACAACTACAAATAACTATGGATACTATAGCCTTGAAACCGAGCGAAAGGAAATCACGATTGTTTTTTCCTTTATTGGATACAAAAAGAAAGTGATAAACATTAGCCTAAAAAATGATACTATATTAAATATTGGTTTAAAAAGAGGCATAGAAATTAAGGAAGTTGTTATCACAGAAGACAATAAAAGATTTCTCAAATCACCATCAGGATTAATAATATTAAATGCTAAAGCAGTTAAGAACACACCCACTGTTTTAGGTGAAAGTGATTTAATAAAGACGGTGCAATTACTGCCTGGTGTACAAAATGGACATGAAGGTTTTAGTGGAATGCATGTAAGAGGGGGGAATAATGATCAAAATCTTATTCTTTTGGACGGGGTGCCTCTTTATAATATCAATCATTTCTTTGGGATGTTTTCATTATTCAACTCTGATGCTCTAAAAAACATTAAACTCTTTAAAGGTCCTTCTTCGGCAAAATATCACGGCCGAGTTTCTTCGGTTATGGATATTACAACCAAAGATGGTAATATGAAGAATTATAAAGGGGCCGGTGAATTAGGATTGATTTCTTCAAAATTCACATTTGAAGGACCCATAAAAAAAGATACTGCATCTTTCATATTATCAGCAAGACGAACTTACCTGGATCTTTTGCTAAGACCAATAATAAAAAAAGCATTGAACGGGGGTAGCGCAGGCTACTTCTTTTACGATATCAACGGAAAAATCAATTATCGGTTTTCCAATAAGAGCAGATTATACATATCTGGTTACATGGGACACGATAAATTTTATGAGAAATATGAAGCCAATACTTCTGATGGATCATATTTTTTAAATAGTAAACTTGAATGGGGAAATAAAACTACTTCCATAAGGTGGAATTACCTGTTTAATGATAAAGTCTTTTCCAATGCAACCATCTATTATTCACAGTATAATTTTGAAACAAGTTTTTTTGCTGATGAATTTAAAAATGACACAACCATACACACAGGATATGGTTATGTATCTGGCGTTAAAGATTATGCCATAGATTATGACATCAGTTATTATATAAGTAAGGCGCATACTCTAAGAACCGGTTTAGATTTCACAATACATAGCTTTACACCTGGAGTTAATACTGGAACAGATAATAGCCTTTCTGAAATTGAAATTGATACTATGCTTCAGGGGAACAAATATCTGCAACATGAGCTAAATATTTATATTCAGGATGACTGGAATATTAACAAGTATATCTCTACAAATTTCGGCCTGAATAATTCACTGTACCTAACAGGTGAAGGTGAGCCTTATTTTAATATAAACCCCTCCCTGTCTTTAAGCATCCTATTGTCTGAAGCAATTTCAATTAAAAGTGGATGGAATATTTCACATCAATACGTTCACATGCTTTCAAATGGCTCCATTAGCCTCCCTACTGACTTATGGGTACCTGTTACTGACCGAATAAACCCAATTAAGGCACAACAGTTTTCTGTTGCAGGAAATTATGTGCAAAATAAGATAAAAATTATTCTTGAAGCTTATTATAAAAAACTCAGTAATCTAATTAGTTATAATGAAGGCACTAATGTTACTACCGTGTCAAAAAAATGGGATGACAATGTTGTCAGTGGCAATGGTCTTTCCTACGGTATTGAGTTATTCCTTTCTAAAGAAACAGGTGATTTAAATGGGTGGATAAGCTATTCCTTATCCAAACATACCCGGCAGTTTGATGAGATTAACCAGGGCAAACAATTCCCTTATGTCTATGACAGAAGACATGTATTTAATATTGTAGCTAACTATGACATCAATGAAAAAGTGACCACTAATATAACATGGATATTCCAAAGTGGCAGAACCGGTACTTATGCCTCTCATGTTTATAATTCAAGCCTTATCGGCTATACTAACAGCTCATTCTTCTTCGGACAAAAAAACAATATCAGATTTCCAAATTATCATAGGTTAGACATAGGTGTTAAGTTAAAAAAGAAAAAGAAATGGGGACAAAGGATCTGGAAGATTGGAATATATAATGCATATTCCAGAATTAATCCTTTTTACATACAAAAAAATGAGAAAGGAAAATTTGAGAAAGTCGGGATATTTCCTTTACTTCCTTATGTTTCATACAAATTCAACTTTTAAAATGATAAAAATATTAGGACATATAATATTGTTCGCGTCATTTTTATCACTCGTATCTTGTGAAAAAGAGATCGATATTGATATTCCTGCCGCAGAAAAGAAAATTGTCATTCATTCATATATAGCAGAATCCAGTCCGGTTAAAGTCAAAATTGGATATGCTTCTAATTACGGTAATGACAATATGCCCATAGTGGATTCTATTAAAAACGCTATAGTAAAACTATATGAGGACAATAAATTCAAATGCACTTTGGATTACAAAAAAACCTCTCAATCTAATGGGTATTCGTTATATACAGCTGACTCCCTTCTCCCAAAAGCCTTAACAACATACAAGCTGGTAATCAGCACACCTAATATTGATTATCAGATCACAGCAGAAACATCTATACCTAAAAAACCGGTAGTTTCATTTAAGGAAAGTCCTAATCCTAATTATTTCAATATTCTTATAAATGACAAACCTGGAAACGATTTTTATCTGGTACAAAATAATTCGGGCTATACCTTCAGAGATGATAGCTCGATAAGAAAAATATATACAGTTATCAGTAGTAATGATCCTGCTATTATAATTAATAGTAAGCATAATAAAGGTCTCCTGCTTTTTAAAGATGAGCTTTTTGAAGGACAGCTTTACGATTTGAGTATTTCTATTGCTCCACAATTAAATGTTAGTTCATTTTACAGTGATGTAAGTTTTTATTCTATTTCACCTGAAGCTTACTATTACCATAAAACAGTACTTCAACAATCCACTGCGGATGATCTGCCTTTTCTGGGTGATTTTAGTTTGCCTGTTTCGGAACCCATGCAGGTTTACAGTAACATTAAAAATGGTCTGGGAGTTTTTGCAGGTATAAATATGATAACGGATACTGTAAAAGTTTATAATCAGCTATAAAGTTTGCATTGATTTATTCAAGCAATTTACAGCATTCACTTATCGCGGTAATAATCACACCACCTTCACCTTATCTTCTGCTATCAGCGGCTTGTTTGTATAACGCAGGTATAGCTGTGCCACTGCAAGAGTGTCTTTTTCGCAATAGCGCACTATACGCTCCAGGTCTTTTTCCTCCCAATACACCTTACCCACATCAGCACCGCTGATATCATCCTTTGGTGTTGGGATATCAAATACGGCTGTTAAAAGGTCGAGGGAGGTATAATGCTTATAATCACCAAATTTCCACAGCTCCATGGTATCCAGATGAGTTACTTCCCATGGTTTTTTACCGGGGGTATTGAGGATGCCTGGAAGTGCAATACCCTTGATAAGCATCCGCCGCGCGATATAAGGAAAGTCAAACTCCTTGCCGTTATGGGCGCACAGAAAGTGATCAGGCGTGTTAAAAGAGCGGGTGAGCAAATCTGCAAATGACTGCAACAGCTCTTTTTCGTCATCACCGTAAAAGGAGGTTACGCGAAATTCATCCCCCAAAATAAACCCTGCAGATATTACGATGATCTTTCCAAATTCCGCGTAGATAGCTGAACGTTGATAGAGGCTTTCAGGAGTATCTGTTTCGCCTTTACAAATGCGAACTGCTTTTTTATCCCATAGTTCTTTCATCCTCGGCGACAGCTCCCCATACGAAGCGTGAGCTGAAGCCGTTTCTATATCCAGAAATAAAATGGCTGACGGATTTATTTTTGATAGATGCATGATTGTTTGGCTTTGAACAAATGTAAGAAATAAATCGTAAGTTTGTAAATGTGATCTGTGCCACAGTTTATGGTTTGTCTAAAGCATATGGGAATTTCTAGGAAAATACTGATACTGGTCTCAGCAGTTTTACTGTTGTTTAATTCATGCCAAAATGATGATGACGAAGAGTTTCCCGTGGTTGAAATAACTTCGCCGGTATCAGGGGCGCATTATTCTGTCCCTGATTCTATAAAAGTTGAGGCCACTGTCACCGATAATGAAAATATCGAATGGATACAACTTGACCTGGTGGATAAAAACCAGAAGCGGGTGGGGAAAACATTCAGTGTGAAAGACATCAACAAGACATCATTTAGTGTAGATGAGTACTATCCTGTAACAGACATTCACCTTGGCAGCGGTAGTTATTACCTGCAGCTAACCGCTTCTGACGGAAATAATATCAAACACGGGCAGCAGCGGGTATATATAGATGAGGCCCCGCGGGAATTGCAATACTACCTGCTGATCACGCGATCAAATCCTAACCAGGTGAGGGTTTACGCGCTGGATTCCACAGGCACTTATCAAGCAATAATCACGGAAGGAACAGATTACCTTGACAGCGAATATCATTCAGGCAGCAAGACGCTGGTTATAAGCGGCACCAGCATATACAACCTACAGGCATACGGGTCGGAAAAATTTGAAAAGGTGTGGGAGATATCTGTAGTGGCCAATCCTCCGGAACCTTATTTTACAGCACTCGCTGCAAATAAAAATGAAACCCTGCTCGGTTTCTACAAAGGTGAAGCAGCCGTTTATAACTCAAATGGAAACAGGATCAAAACTTTTTTTATGCAGAACCAGAGGTATCCCTATAAGCTGCTGAAGCACGATGATTACCTGATCAGCGCAGAACAGAACATCCCGAACAACGACCGCTTCCTGGTGAGTTATTTTTACAATGGCAGCAGCATATACCGCAAACAGTTTATAGATTTTGCCGTGCAGGACATGTTCTCCGACAACCATGATGAAATTATCATTTTTGGTAACAGGGCAAGTGCAGCAGGCATCTGGCAGTATAATCTCACTACCGCCAATTTTTGGGATGCTAAAGATTTTAAGGAAGACCAGATTATCAGCAGCTGCAAAATAGCAGCGGGCGAATACCTGGCTTCAGGTAATAACAATATCTACCGATACCAGGTAGCCACCAACAGCCTCACCAGCTGGGAAAGCGGCCTGAGCGCCAAACTGATAAACTACGAAGACCTTACAAACACTGTGCTCCTGGCCATAGGAAATACCCTATACTTTTATGATTTCCCCCTGTCAAGCCAGGAAATGCTGGTAAATATGCCGGAGGAAATACTCGCCGTGCATCCGGTTTATAATAAGTGACGGCATGTAAATGTCTAATTATTTCTTTCTATTTCAGATACCTGTTTTGCTGACCGCTGCCTGATTTTTTTATATATTCGCAAAGAAAACAAACCCTTGTGACTTATGAAGATAATAAACTACTTTCTCTTTTTATTTATTATCAGCGCATTGATTTACACTTCCTGTAAAAAAGAGGGTAAAAACGGAGGACCGGCAATCACTGTTACCTCGCCTGCCGGCACCGCATCCTACACTGCAGGAGACCAGATGGTGTCAGGAGATAGATGCAAACGGGCAACTGAAGAATACCTTTCAATCTGATCAGGATTATCACCCCTCACTTATAAAGCTGCACGACAAGTACAATAGGTTGTTAGCAACTGAATTTAAATCCGGTGGAGGCTCTTATGCCCTCAGCTACGAATTACCGGGAGGAGCACATGGCAGCAGAACAGAATCACCCGGAACGCTGGAAGCTATACTGAAATCCGGGAATGAAGATGTGTATTATGTTTACTCCGGTTTCCAGTGGTCGTTTATATGCGAAAAAAGCATCTCAGGCATGCAAACCATCAAGCAGATTGAAGGAAGTTACCGGAGCAACTGCGCCGGCCCGGGCGACCATATCATTATTGCCACGAGTTATGCCGTACATAACTACAACTCTGATGATCATGGCATAGATTTCCTGAGCTATAATGAGGCAGAGCACGTGCTGTATGAACCTGTGCATAATAAAGTGATCACGGCAGCGGAAAAAACCTTCAGGATAATCGATTATAACACACAATCCATTGAGTTTACACTGGATTTTAATGGTAATATCCTTGATATTTTCGCCGTACATAACAAATAGCCTGTACATTTGCAGCGAAAAACAAGTGGCATGAAACGACAGATCATAGAAACCGCTGATGGTTCACACACCATAAAAGTTGAAAAGCTCGGCGAGCATTATCACAGCACCAATGGAGCATTGCAGGAATCAGAGCATGTTTTTATCCGGCACGGCTTTCACAAAGCCGGGAAATGGCTTAATCCTCTGAATGTACTGGAAGTAGGCTTCGGTACCGGCTTGAATGCGCTGCTCACCTACAGGGAAAACCTTGAAGAAAAACGCCGCATCAATTATGTGGCTGTGGAACCAGACCCTCTCTCTGAAGAAGAAAAACAGGCCCTGAATTATCCTGAGCTGCTGGATGTGGAAAATGCAGAAAATATTTTCCGCTCCCTGCATAAGGATATTGCCGCCCCCTATTTTGTGGATGATAACTTTGTTATGCTTCATCTGAAGGAAAACATACAGGATGTAGCTCTTAAGCAAGACAGCCTGAACCTGATCTATTACGATGCTTTTGCTCCTTCTGTTCAGCCTGAAATGTGGACTGCAGATATATTTAAAAAGCTTTATAACTCACTGGAAGGCCAGGGCGTGCTGGTAACCTATTCGGCCAGTGGCAAGGTGAAACGAGCGCTTACTGAAGCGGGCTTCAGCCTTGAGCATCCCGAAGGGCCCCCGGGAAAAAGGGAGATAACCGTTGCAGTGAAGAAAACATCACTGGAAGATATTTTTAGTGCTTAGCATGAAATTCAATATCCGCATATATGGCTTATTGTTTGATGAGCGGCAGCGTTTACTGCTGACAGACGAGTACCGGCTGAACATGTACATGACAAAGTTCCCTGGCGGCGGGCTAAAGCCGGGCGAAGGCACAATTGATTGCCTGTTGCGCGAATGCAGGGAGGAGCTTGGTCAGGAGCCTCACGACATCAGACATTTTTATACCACCGACTTTTTCCAGCCAACACAATACCTGGGTGAAACCCAGCAGCTCATCAGTATTTACTACACGGGGAAATTATCAGAACCTTTCCATTTCCAGACAACCCGAAAGATCTTTGATTTCCCCCCACATGACGGAAACCAGAGCTTTCGCTGGGTAGATCCCTTTGAAATAAATACCAGGCATTTAACCATGCCCATCGACAAAATTGCTCTGGAAAAAATCAGGAACAGCCTGAAGCAAAACAGCTGAACATATCAGCATCAGTAGGTAGCAAAACCATTGTGCTGCTCATAAGGCACTTCTTCCACTTTTACATCATCCACTTTGGCCATGGAAGGGCCCTCTTTACACCAGTTAACCATTTCGTTAAGCTGATTTTCTTCACCACTGCCTGTAATAAACACCGATCCGTCATCCTTGTTCTGGACATAACCGGTAATGCCAAGCGATTCTGCAGCCTGTTTTGCCGCGTAACGGAAATTGACGCCTTGTACGCGCCCGAAAATGCGTATGTGATAAGTTTTATTCATAGTAAATCAGGAAATTAAATTATTAAGAAAACCTGTGGTTTTTTTCAGCAAAGAAGCTTTTTTCCGTGTCTTTTTCTCGTGGGAAACCCTGAACCTTTTAAAGTCCTTCAGCTCACCTGCCTGGGAGTTTAATGACTGTACATGTCGTGCAAACGGGCTTGCTGCAAGGTATTTTTCAAGCTTATCAAGCTTATCCCTGTCTCCCTCCACTTCAATATAAACCTGAGAAACACTACCGTTTTCAATATAGCCGCAGATGTCGTTTTTAATAGCAAACATCTCCGTATAATACAGAAAATCAATAGCCTTCACATTTCCTTTCACAAGTATATTCCGATGCTCCTTCATTAATCTCCTTAACCAAATGTTCCTAAGCCTTTGCTAAGCACGAAAATAGTATTTTTATTTTAGAAATCACTTAAACCAGTCCTAATTTTCTACAAAGATTAATTTCAGCCTTTGCCGGCTGATAAATGTTACTCCCCCTGGTTTTGTTTGAAAAGAAAGACAGTATGTGCTTAAATATGCTAATTATTAAGGCCTTCTATTATATGCAAGGTTAACAATTATTACTTTAAAAGGTTTCTTTTCTCAATTAATCCTTTCAGATTCAGAGGCTCATAGATGCGCCAGTTTTGCACTTCGTCTTCATAATCAGGGAATGTGATGAACTCATCCAGGCCTTCCGTGATGAACTCCCTCACCACATGGTCCTGAAAGCCGTTGGCGAAGATATAACCGCCGGGCTGTATCTCATCGTGCCATTCCTCGTAATAGTCCTCCTCACTGCCATGGAAGTTGAGTACGTTTTCGCCTATCAACACAAATCTGCTGATATCATGCGCTATCATTGGATCAATCAGGTTGTTTTTCAGGTACATGATATCATTGTAGAGCGTGTCATTCCACTCTCCCAGCAGCTCAATCACCGCAAATCCATGTTCATAGTTGGCATACAACACTTTAGCCACCAAAGTAGCAGAGCCAAATAAATCCCACTGCGGATGGATAAGATAATTATAAATGGCATGTGAGAATTCTATCTCGCTGTAGGTACGCCCATAAAAGGGCGACTTCGGGTCTTCAGCAGCTATATAGTGATGACGCCATGAAAAAAATGGTTCTATTACATGCATAATAATCAGTGATTTTTTCCGCAGCTGTTATTCCACGGGCATTACACCAGCTCTTTGTCTATGAAAACATCCAAGAGCAAATCATTGTTTGAACTACTCACAGTTTATAAAGGGTGATACTTTTGGCCAGCAGATAACCCAGATACACCATCACCAGCCCGGCTATATTGCTCAGGCCGATATTGAAAAGGGCAGCCTTTACTTCTCCGGACTTCAGCAGGTTTAATGATTCCAGGGCAAAGGTAGAGAAGGTGGTGAACCCGCCAAACAGCCCGATAAACAGAAACAACTTTAGCGAATGGCTGTAATTCCACCAACCCGACAATCCCCATAGTAAACCGATAAGAAAAGACCCACTGATGTTTACCGCGAAAGTGCCCCAGGGAAAAACTGAGCTGCTATGCCCCTGAATAAAACCTGACACACTGTATCTTAAAAGAGTCCCTGCCGCTCCACCGGCCATCACCCAAATCATTTTCCACATAAATATCTGAATTTAAAGGGCGCAAATTTAATGTTTTTAGAAGCTAAAGAGGAACTATCCATGCCTTTATTAGTGTGTGCGCGAACAAATAATTATCAAAAAGCATCCGGTATCAGTAATGAACATTCAGGCTGGTGGTATCAAAGGCCGGCAGGAATAAGGAATCCGGTCCAAAATGCAGGGTGGTGTTATCCATGGTATAATTATATTCATAGGAGAGATAAGCACCACCGGCAGCCGCGCATACAAAACTGCTGTCAAACCACCTTCCGTGGCCGTGGATAAATCCGCCTGTGCAGCATCCGGCACCCAGGTTCTCCATATCAGGAAAGAAAAACAGCAGGTGATCATCATCGTTAAAGCGGGTTGTATTTTTTAGATGCACCTTCACGTATCCTTTTGGTATTATTTCATATGATTGATTTACTGACTTTCCCGACTCGAATACTTCCGGTTTATATTCCTTTGTTCGGGTGAAGTACCCGTCTTTTCTCACCCTCACTCTGTAATCCGATGACCTGCTTTTGCTGAATTCCATTTCAAATGAGCCATTGCCGGTTGTTCTGGCGGATGCCAGTTTCTTGTAGCCGGCTGTGTACAGACTTGATGTCACAGGCTTATGCTCCAGGATAACAATAGCATCCGTCACATTATCAGCGGAACTGGAAGACAAGACCGAGCCCTTAAACATTACGGTTTCATCTTCTTTTTCACAGGATGCAAATGCCAGTATCAGGCATAAAAAAATAGAAAGCTGCTTCATAGGATTAAAAACTGCGTGTAAAAATAAAAAAAACCGGGAAGCAGATG
>JBEPXQ010000017.1:0-12515 GCA_041641835.1 Bacteroidales bacterium | reverse complement strand
CAGGGATATCACCGATAATGGATTTAATATTAAAGCCCTCAAAATGATGCAAATGACCAGGCATCAGGCAGAAAGATTCTATGATATACATGAAGGCAAACCATTTTTTAAAAAACTGGTGGATTTTATGTGTTCAGGCCCAGTTATAGTTGCGATACTGGAAGCCGAAGATGCTGTTGAGGCCTACAGACGCTTTATCGGGGCCACTAATCCTGAAAATGCCACTGATAAAACACTGAGACACAAATATGGCAGCTCACTTACTGAAAATGCTGTACACGGTTCCGACAGCGATGAAAATGCTGAAAAAGAAACTGCTTTTTTCTTTTCAGGAACTGAAATATTCGATTACTGATCATAATTTCTGCGGACGGTAATCCGTGAAGGTTCCGTCATCATAAAATATAATCACTCGCTCGGTTTTTCTGCCTTCACTGCCAGGTATTTTCCTGTTTTCATAAATATCTTCTCCTTTTTGCTGTTTACCGGCTGATTCACTGCTATCATTTTCTTCAGCGAATGCCAGGCTCATCAGATCATTTTCGGGGTTTACTGGTTTTCCCTGTAGCTCACTGCCTGTGCGCATCATCGGTCCCTTACCATTGATCAGCCAGTCGGGGGATACCTCAGGAAAGCTGCTAAGTACTTTCTGTACAAAATCCAGACTGGCCTTATTTCTTCCCGACATTATGTGCGATAATCCTGATCGCTGCACGCTAATCCTGTCAGCAAACTGTGAAGCTGTCAGGTTTTGTGCCTCCATTAATAGCCTGATCCTTTCTGTCATGATTTTGTTTTTGATTACAAATGTAACACTTTATTTGTTTACTTTTGTAACTTCCTATTGTTTATATTTGTAAACTATCGCCAAACGCCTGTTTACGTTAAAGCTATACTTTAGTTTGTATCTTTAGTTAAATGATATTATGTGTTTTTAATCTAATTGAATAATATTTAATTATATGGTGGGATTTTTATTATCGAATTAAAGTAGCTGCTGAGATAGTACGGATATAACACTGGCATACAATGCTATTTATATTGATTGACAACTTAATGATCAAAATTTAGAGCTTTCACATTTTAGCAGCATGATATCAGGTGCGATTCACAAATGTTTCTATGTTTACAAAAGTAAACTTTCTGTTTTCGGCGGTTTTTTATGATGGATGAGTAGTTGGGTTGGCAGGAAAAGATAACGCCTGAAATCGAAGTTATTATCAGGATAACCTTGAAAGGGCGTATGCAAAAGAAAAGAGCCGAATTGCAAATCCGGCTCAGCATCAGCCATATTTCATGGCCTTTTGGAATTTATTTCCCAAAGCACTCCCGTCCCTCTGACATGGATGCCCGGATTTTAACATTCTCAAGTGCTCTTCTTACGGACATAATTCACCAGTCCGTTCTCGCTGAAGATTTCCATCAGCTTATCAGGCAGGGGCTCGAAGCCGAACGCCTGCTCTCCCACTTTCACTTTTCCTTTCTGCAGACTGATATCCACATCCATGCCTTGCTCATAGGCTTCCACAGCTTTTGGCAACACGATAATAGGAAGGCCCTGGTTTACTGATGACCGGAAAAAAATGCGGTTTACTGACTTCACTACAACGGCTTTTACACCTGCATAAGATAATCCTACAGCCGGGTGTTCGCGAGAACTACCGCAGCCGAAATTATCTCCTGCAACTATAATGTCGCCCTTGCTCACTTTTTGCGGGAAATTCTTATCAAAATCCACGAACAAGTGCTCCTTTATCTTTTCCGGCTCTGCGCTGGAAACCTGATAGGTAAGATTGCCGGCAAACATCTGGTCGGTGTTCAGATTATCCACGTCGGAATAATTCCATACACCTTTCTCATAGCGATTTTCATTTTCCGGGATATCTACTTTTTCGCTCTGTTTTACACTGTAGGGATAAGTTTCATTAGCTGGCTGAGGCCTTGGGTCTGTTATCTCGCCGTGTACTGCTGCCAAAGCCACAGCAGCCGGGGAAGCCAGGTAAATATATGCATTTTTATTGCCCATGCGTCCCTTGAAGTTGCGGTTGGCTGTTGACATTATATTATAATCATCAGCGGGAATGCCCTGTCCTGTTCCCAGACAGGGCCCACAGGAGGAGCCCAGGAAATTTCCGCCTGCCCTGAGAATAGTTTTTACAACGCCTTCCTCCAATGCCTGCATATAAATTTCTTTGGAAGCCGGGATAACCAGCAATTGTGTATCCTTATGAACTTTTTTCCCTTTCAGTACTGAAGCTGCTTCGCGCAGGTCTTCCATGCGCCCGTTTGTACATGTGCCGATAACAGCTTCCTGTATGCTGGTGCCCTTCACCGAACTCAGTGACTTGATATTATCCACATGATGCGGAGCCGCTACTACCGGGAACACCTGGCTCAGGTCGATGTCGATAACTTTGGCATATTCGGCATCTTCATCTCCCATAAAACCATCTTTGTGTTCTTTCAAGTGCTTTTTCAATACATTATCAGCCGGGAATACCGCATTTTTGGCGCCCATTTCCGATGCCAGGTTGGCAAGGGTCATACGTTCAGCCACCGACAAGGATCTAACGCCCTGCCCGTGATATTCTATCGACATATAATCGGCTCCGCTGGAGCCTATCATTCCGATTATCCAGAGAGAAAGGTCTTTGGCATAAACGCCCTTAGGTAGCTCGCCCCGCAGGTTGATCCTAAGGGTTTCAGGCACTCTGAACCATGTCTCACCCTGGCTCCACAATCCGGCGGTTTCCGTACGGTCAATGCCGGCTGCGAATGCATTAAAAGCTCCGGCTGTACAAGTGTGGCTGTCGCTGCCCACTATGATCATACCCGGACGGGCATATCCGGTCATCACCTGATGGCATATGCCTGATCCAATGTCATGAAAACGTTTGATCCCCTGTTCTTTTACCAGCTTTCTTATGGCTTCATAATTGTTGGCCAAAGCTGAAGTAGTGGGAGGAGCATTGTGATCCAACACTACCAGCAGCTGTGACGGATCTTTGATCTTTTCTCCACCCATCTTCTGAAAGGTCTTTAATATGCTGGCTGTATTATCATGTGATAACACTATATCAGGTTTTTTAAATACTATGCTGCCCGTGGGAGCATCAAACAACTTCTCTACGTAGGTTTTTCCGGACATGGTATTTTTGTTTTGGGATTATCCAACAAATGTAGCAAAAGCATTTGTAATAATGGATTAACCGGCTCGTTTTTCAGCTTTCTGAATTTATAGAAGAATTTTGGAGCAATGAGACGAATTACTATATAGCTAATCCTCAACTGATTCAGCATTTATAAGGAAGTATTTCACAAAAACGTTGCATTTTATTAATGAGAAATTTGTTCCATCGGCTGGAATATCATATATTTGGAGTCTGAACAAAAGTTACTGTTATCAAATAATCCCCCTTATTCGGCTAATTATTTGATAAGCGCCCATCTTGAAAATGAGAGCTTATGAAGAAAACTATGACCGCCTTTGCAGGCTTGTTACTTTTTTTGTGCGGACAAATATTTGCGCAAACCGCACCTACCGGTTTTACATTTAACCACCAGCAGGCTGATACAACCTTTTATTCGGTTGCCGGCTATGGTAATGACTACAGCACGTCAACCACCTATGATGTTCAATTCGGGATGAATACTTCCGGTGCACGAAGCAATGATATTATTTTATCAAGCTTTACGATCGGTACGCAGAGTTATTCACCTATTACGTTACCCAATGGCGAATGCTATAACAGGGTTGTGGTAAATCGCGTGGCAAACAGCAGTGTAAGCGACATGGACAAGCAAACATTGTTTTTTGAGCGTGATGGAGCTGCAAACGGTATTCAGTATTTCCTACCGACCTATACAAATATACAGGAAGCTGTAAATACGCGTATTGTGAATCGTGGTAGTGATAATGTGTTTGCAAACACTGGAGGTACGACACTGAACAATATCGAAAGGATTGACCTGATCATTACCGGCGGGGTATTCACCCCCGACAACACTAAAGCCGGATTTGTTATTAACGAACGCGGTGGTAATGATGATTTTAAAGTAGCCGCCATCACCGGACTTGATGCCAGTAATAATGTTACCAGCGTTGGAAACTTTGTGAGCGTGGGCTATAACCAGTGGGGTAATACAAATCAGGCAATTGTTTCAACTGTATTCCAGCGCAATTCCGCTGACCAGTACATGCGGCCTAATCAGAATCTTACTGTACAGGATATCCACAGTATTTTTATTACCTATGCAGATATGAATGTAGCAAATAACCAAACAATCTATGGTATTGCTGTATTTCCAGGAGATGTAAGTTCTTCCATGGATCTGATCGGCTTATCTGATGTACCGCTTAACACCAATGCCAGTTCCAATGACAATGGCGGCCTTGATATGATGGGCGGCGGGGGTTATTTCGGTTCTGAAGATGTGCTGGTTGCCGATCTGCAGGTGGATATCACTCCTTCAACCATGAATCCTAACGAAAATGACACGATTGATATAACTGTTTCAGTAAATAATAACGGGCCGCTGGCAGATTCCAATATCGCTGTTACGGTGAATATCCCCACAGGCTATTCCTTCCTCAATATAGAGAGCGGCTATAAAGGTATAGCTTCTGAATCGGGAAGAACAATTAATTGGTCTTTTTCTCCTTTGGCCAAAGATAATAATGAAGACCTGATATTTAAGGTAAAAGCCCTGTCAACCGGAGAACGTTTATTTACCTCCACCGTTGGAGGGAAGCTTACAGATGTGGCTCCGGGAAATAATGACGACAATCTTCAACTGGAGCTCAATACGGATGATGATCAGTTCCCGGTAAGCCTGATTGGATTCAAAGCAGAACACCATGGCCGTAAAAATATTATAAGCTGGACAACAGCCAGCGAGATCAACAATGATTATTTTGAACTTCAGAAAAGCAACAGTAATAGAGATTTTCAGCCAGTGGCAGTTATACAGGGTGCAGGCAACAGCAATGAAATCTTGCATTACAGTTTCACTGATGAAAATGCAGCCTCAGAGCTTGCCTACTACAGGCTGAAGCAAGTGGACTACGATGGCAAATATGAAATGTATGGACCTGTGGTAGTTCGAAACAGCCCTTCCAGTCATGTCAGGGTATATCCCAATCCAGCAAACGCTGAGTTATTCCTGGAGAATATTACTGCGGATATGAATATCACACTCTACGATCGCACCGGCCGGACTGTGATCAGCAAAAAAGCGGATGCAAATTTGCTTAGGATTGATGTATCTGATATTCCTAAGGGTATGTACTTCCTGCATATTTCAACTAACGATACCGTTGAGCTAAAGAAGGTGTTGGTAGAGTAAGGGTTTGGTGTTTGGTGTTTGGTGTTTGGTGTTTGGTGTTTGGTGTTTGGTGTTTGGTGTTTGGTGTTTGGTGTTTGGTGTTTGGTGTTCCTTGTTCCTTGTTCAGGTTTCGATGCTTGCCCCCCTGTTAAATATTTATTCACTGGCATTCATGAATTTAACAGGGCAGGGAACGAGCATATTTCACTGGGGTTTATCACTGCTGTAGCGCTTCATACAATACTTCCACCGGGTGCAATGCCGTACGTCCGGTGCCGTCTTTTATCTGGTGACGGCAGCTGGTTCCGGGAGCTGAGATGATCACTTCAGCAGCAGCATTACGGACAGCAGGGAAAAGTGTCTGCTCTCCCACTTCTATGGATACCCCGTAATGTTCCTTCTCATAGCCAAAGGAACCGGCCATACCACAACATCCACTGGGGATCTCATCCACAGTGTAATTCTCAGGTAGGCTCAGCATTTGTTTTGTAGGCCCTGTGGATGCCAGTGCTTTCTGATGACAATGTCCGTGCAGGCTGATCTTTTTCTTTTCAGTAATGAAATTTAAACTGCTGATATTTCCATTCTCTACTTCCCGCATGATAAATTCGTCAAACATATAACAGTTTTGCGCCAGCTTTTCCGACTTATTTTTTAGTTCATCCCGCACAAGCTCCTTGTATTCATCGCGGAAGCTCAGGATGCCTGAAGGTTCAATGCCCACTAAAGGAAGGTTTTCCGTGATCATATCTCCCAGCATTTCCACATTGTCGTTGGCAATTTTTTGCGCCTTACGCAATAAACCCTTCGACAGGTAAGTTCTGCCACTTTCCTTATGCTGGAAGGAAACCACCTCGTATCCCAGGGCTGACAGTAGCTTCACGGCTTTGATGCCTATCTCCACATCATTGTAATTGCTAAATTCATCCACAAACAGCGCCACCCTGCCCTTAGGTCTTTCCGGCTGCAGCTTTTGAGCATTAGCCTTTATCCAGTTACGCAGAGTGGTTTTGTAAATCCGGGGAATACTCCTTTTGGGAGCAAAACCAAGACTACGTTTGGCAATGCCACTGAAAAAGGTATTGGTAACAAAGAAGTTGAAAACGGCTGGCCATACCATTCCAAGGCGGTTGACCGAGGTGATATAAGCGATGAGGCGGGTGCGCAGCGGAATTCCATGCTCATCATAATAATGCTGAAGAAATTCGGCCTTGTATTTTGTGATATCGACGTTTGACGGGCATTCCGACTTACATGCCTTGCACGACAGGCAAAGGTCCATTACCATATAGATCTCTTCATGGTCAAATGGATTTACCTTTTCGGAGTTGGTAAGAAACTCCCGCAGGATATTAGCCCTGGCCCTGGTGGTGGCATGTTCGTCACCGGTGGCCTGATAACTGGGACACATGGTACCGCCGATAACGGCAGACTTTCGGCAATCGCCAGAACCATTGCATTGCTCTGCTGCACGGATAATGCCCCGTGTGGCTGAAAAGTCAAAAATGGTATCTATTTCTCTAACCTCCTGCCCCGGCCGATATCTCAGGTTGGATTTCATGGATGGCGTATCGGTGATCTTGCCAGGATTGAAAATATTCAGCGGGTCCCAGGTGTATTTCACCGACTTTAGCAGGCGGTAATTGTCCTCTCCTATCATCTTCGGGATAAATTCCCCCCTCAGCCTTCCATCGCCATGCTCTCCGCTAAGCGATCCGCGATATTTCTTTACCAGCTCAGCCGTGCGGTCTGCCACGGTGTAAAACAGCTCCACGTCCTCCTTCTTCTTCAGATTAAGCACCGGACGCAGGTGTAGCTCACCGGTTGCTATATGCGCGTAATACACGCATTCCAGGTCAAGATCCTTCAGCATTTCCTGGAAATCATCCATATAATCCGGCAATAGCTCCGGGTGCACGGAGGTATCCTCAATAACGGCAACAGGCTTGGCATCGCCGGGAATATTGTTCAGCACGCCCAGCCCGGCTTTTCTAAGATTCCAAACCTTCGGGATATCGTCACCAAACACCAGTGGGAAATGATACCCCAGCCCCTGCTCATTCATAGCTTTCTCACAGTCTGAGGCAAGCTGTAGGATATCCTCCCTGTTATCGCGCGCCCATTCGATGATAAGTACGGCCACCGGATCGCCCTGCAGGAAAAAGCGGTTTTTGCGCTGTGAGATATTATGTTTGGTCTGTTGAAGCACCTTATTGTCCATCAACTCCACAGAGCCCGGATTGAATTTCAGAGCAATGAGGTTAGCCCTGAAAACATCCGGCAGATTATCCAGGTGCACACACATCAGGCCTTTTACCGGTGGAGGCAGCTCTATCAGGTTCAGCTTGATCTCGGTGATAAATGCCAGTGTGCCCTCGGAACCGGCTATTAGCTTAGACAGGTTTAAACTGTCGCCATTTTCCATGAAAGGCTGCATAAAGGAGAGCAGGTCCAGTGCATAGCCCGTATTCCTGCGATGGATGCGCGGATCGGGATACTCCTGCTGTATCTGTTCGCGGTTGTCTTTGTTTGACAGGATATCACGCATATTGCGGTATATCTCCCCTTCAAGGCTGTCAATCTTTAATTTGGCGTTGAACTCCTCCTGTGTCAGATCCCTAAACAGCACTTCCGATCCATCGCTAAGCAAAGCCTTCACTTCCAGGGTATGATCACGTGTGGATCCATAGATCAGTGAATGGGCACCACAGGAATTGTTACCCACCATCCCGCCTATCATGCAGCGGTTGCCTGTGGATGTTTCCGGGCCAAAGAAAAGGCCATGCTTTTGCAACAGGAAGTTCAGCTCGTCAAGCACCACGCCGGGCTGCACTTTTACCCAGCGGTTCTCTTTGTTGAATTCCAGGACTTTGGTAAAGTATTTCGACACATCCACCACCATACCGCTTCCCACCACCTGTCCGGCCAGCGAAGTACCGGCAGTACGCGGGATGAGCGAAGTATTGTGCTCACGGGCAAAGCGGATCAGCAGCTTCAGGTCCTCAATATTCTTCGGCCTGCACACAGCCATAGGCACCTCGCGATAAGCCGATGCATCGGTGGCATATTGAAGTCGTGTGTACTCGTCCCAGTAAAGATCACCGGCAAGCTGCCCTGCCAATTCCTGAAGTTTCGTGGTCATTTGCTCTCCTTTATTTATACAGCACAAATATAACAAAGCCAGCTTTAATTATGAATGATGAATTAAGAATTACTGCCAGGTAAGCAAAAATAACGCTACCACTCCCCCCTCCTGCTTTTGTGTAGTTTTTGGGCTTGCAGTACCTGTGCATAGCAAGTTCCTCGCAAGATCATCCGCTCTGAATTATTTAAACAAGTATACTGGTTTATCATATTCCCCGGAAAACAGACAAAAAAGTAGTGAACCCTTCACCCAGGTCGCAACGAAAGCAGCAAACAGCTATAATGAACACATAAACAGCATTTCAAGATAACTCTCCCGGCTTATTTGAAAATAGAAATAAAATGATTATTTTTGATGAGCATAGTAAAGCTTTATCTTTGAAGGAAAACGCAACAAGTGTTTATTTGCTCATGTTATCTGTATTTCAACAACGCAAAGAACACAGTAGCCATAAGCGAAATATATGCAATAGCGTAATTCAATGAAGGAAATACGCAGTGAATTGTCAGATTTAAACAATGAAGCCAATGAGCTGATGGATCAAATTTTAAGCGTCAAACCATGAGAGTTGAAAATCAACATACCGAGTTTAAACAAATTTGGAAAGATGCCTTTCTAAAATCAATCTGTGCTTTTGCCAATGCCCAGGGCGGTACATTGTATGTTGGTATGAATGATAAGGGCGAAGCAACAGGCCTTCCAAATTATTCAAAACTCCTGGAAGATTTACCCAACAAGATACGTGATATTCTGGGTTTAATCCCTCAAATCAATCACAAAAAAGAGAACAACAAGGACTATTTGGAGATCATTGTGTCGCCTTCAAAAAATCCGGTGTCTTACCATGGGCATTTTTATTATCGATCGGGCAGTACCATACAGGATTTAAGCGGTGGAGCGCTGGAGCATTTTCTACTGGCAAAACGCGGTAAAAAATGGGATGGTGTTGTTGCAGAAAACTTTGCGCTGGATGATTTATCCGATCATGCGTTTGACACTTTTCGTAAAAAGGCTCAGCGAAGCAAACGCATACCTGATGAAGACTTACACAGCAGCAATGAAGGCTTGCTTGAAGCACTCAACCTGACAGAAAACAAACAATTGTTGAGAGCAGCGGTATTGTGTTTTGGCAAAAATGCCGAAAAACTCATTACCGGGGCTTTCGTGAAAATCGGCTTCTTTCGTACGCATTCCGATTTATTGTATCAGGATGTGATTGAAGGCAGCCTGATTGAGCAGGTGGAAAAAACCATGGATTTGCTTACCACCAAATACATGAAAGCCAATATTGATTACGAAGGCATCACCAGAACAGAAACTTACGATTATCCTGAAAACGCCCTGCGCGAAGCCGTTTTAAATGCCATTATTCACAAAGATTACAGCAGCAATGTCCCCGTGCAAATAAGCGTGTACGACCGTTGGCTGATGATATACAACAGTGGCCGCTTGCCCGAAGGCTGGACGCTGGAAACACTCATGAAAAAACACAGCTCCATACCGGCCAATCCGGATATTGCCAGGGTGTTTTTCCGTGCCGGATACATTGAAAACTGGGGACGCGGAATCAGTGATATTGTTAAATATTGCAGGAATGCCGGTTTGCCAGAACCATTTTATAAGCAAATGGGCGCCGGTTTTGCTTTGGTCTTTCAACAGGAAAAGGGAGCTGCTGATTTTTCGTATGAAAAAGATGATAAAGATAAGGTAGGTGAAAAGGTAGGTGAAAATAAAAAACCGTCGGGGAAACCGTCGGGGAAAATGTCGGGGAAAACGTCGGGGAAAATTATGTTGATGATTGAACAAGACAATGAAATAACAATCCCTGAATTGGCCGATAAAATTGGCGTTACTGAACGTTCAATAGAGAGAAACATTGAAACCCTTAAGCAAAAAGGACTTTTAAAACGTGTTGGGCCCGCAAAAGGTGGTCATTGGGTAGTGAAAACTGCGGAATAAACTGTGGAATAATGCGATTAAAAACAGAAGACATAAGGCAAAGAAAACTAAACCCATTTGGATGCACAATTCAAAAGGGAGACCTACTACCCAAGAAACTACCCAAGAAAAGGCAGGGGAAAAAGTTCACAGAAAAGTTCACAGAAAATCATGGAGTATATGAAAAATAATCCTGATATTACTACTCAGGAAATTGCTGATTTAATGAATATGAGTAGAAGAAATATTGCCAAGCACCTTGCCAATTTAAAAAAGAAAGGGCTGGTAGAACGAATCGGTTCAGACAAAAGCGGATATTGGAGGTAGAAACTGTGGAATAATGCAATTAAAAACAAAATACATAATGCAACTAGGACAAAATCCAGCCGGTTTGATGTGCAAATTAAAAGGGCGAAAAAAAGCACATGATTACCCAACACGAACAGCTCCCCTCTTTTGTTCAGAGGTTACGCCTGATTTAGCAACTGATGCAGATGCAACCTGTGTAGAGATTTCTTGTCATATATAACACAAATTCATTATAAATAACCAACAGAAATATGATTTCATGTATCACCAAAAACAGTTGCCAAAAATCTATTTACAGAACATTTGCTTTAACGCTTTTTTTGATATTATGTACTGCTTCAACAATTAAAGCTGACAGGTGGATTGATCCTGAATGGAAAGAGATGATAGACAGCTCTGATGTTATAGCGCTGGTGGAATATCGTTCGAGGGGAAAGGAAAAGGCAAAAGCAAAACCGTTAAAAGTATATAAAGGACATTTAGACACTGAAGAAATTTGGATATCCGGATTTAGTGGTCGCTTTGGTCCTATTCACAAAATGACCCGGGGAGACAAGTACATTGTTTTTCTCAAATCGTACAAACCAAGAGAATCAAGCATCAAGATTTGGGAAGAAAACAGGAGCCGCAGGCCCAGACCACGCAATTACTTTGAAGCTATAAAAAATGGTAACGCTTATCACGTCTGGTCTCCAACTTCTGGCGACTTGAAAGTAAAAGACAATAAAATACAATATAGCCTGCTTCAAACAACCTGTTATCCTGGCTTGCCTTATCGTAGCTTAGAAGAATTTGACGCTTTTATAGAAGCTACTGCAAAATCCGATAATAAAGCTTTTCATAAAAAAATCCTCGACAGGCTAAAATCAGATATTTCAGATGCTGATCGTACTAATTACTTAATGATGCTCCACCTGACATCTTATCGCTCCTGGAATCCTATATTCCAATCTATTGCAGAAAAACAAGGGGCTGAACAGCATTATGCCCTGGCAAAATTACTTGGGCAAGTCAAAAGCAAAAAATCACGGCAGCTACTCATAAAGTTGCTCGGTCATGAAAATAGTATAGTTCAGGGTGAAGCTGCCAGGCAATTAGCGAACGAAGATCCGCAGTTCATCGGGCCTGTACTTATATCCCACCTGAATACAGCAGGAATTGAAGGCATTTATCCAGCTAATTTAATGGACCCTGTAGTTAATAGTATCGATGGAGGAAAGATTCAAATCATCAGAACGCTTGGCAAGATGAAATACAGACCAGCCATTCAAGATTTACTTCCTCTGCTTAAAACCGAGAATGAATATTTATTTAATGTTCTTGTTGAGGCTTTAGACAGTCTTGATACTGACCCTCAACAATATGCCCCATATTTAAACTACCACTTAAAAGAACGCACACAACCTCTTATTTCTGATATATGTAGAATTATCACGAAAAACAATATACAGCAGTGCAGACCAGCACTCAGGGAGTTTATTTCAAATCACAACAGAAATGATTCTCCAGGCTATGACTACACTATTTCTACATATTTTGGGCTTGCTCATTTCAAAGATCAGAAAGCGGTAGATTTTTTAATCTCTGATTTTCGTCACTTCTTAAATAATAAAGACACGATAAGAAGCTTAGCTCAGGAAAGATGGATCGAAGCTTATATAGAAACATTTAGCTTGCTAAAATTAGAAGAAGCACGACCTTTAATTTATGACGCTATTTTCGACTGGTTTGGGTATAACCAGGACTTTGCAGAATATCCACAGCTTTTCGATATAAAAAGGAGCCTTGAAGATTCTTT